>JACMKK010000109.1 GCA_014380115.1 Luteimonas sp.
CCCACGAGCGTCCGCGCTGGTGGCGAGCGGCGCTGGCCGGGACGGCCGCGTTGTCGGTCATCGCGCTGCTGGCTACGTTCCTCGTTCCCGTCGGCGACGATGGCGACGCGGGTGATGTCCGCATCCATTCCCGTCCGCTGCCGCCGGCCGAAGCCCCGGCCGCGACCTATGACGCCGACACGGCGCTGCTGACGCATCGCGATTTCGAGTTGCTGGCCATCGATGCCGTCTCCGAAGTGGCACGTGATCCGGCCTTCTACGCATGGCTGACGGCGCGTGCCGAAGCGCAGCCCGGCGCCGGCAATCCCCGGTCGTTGCCGTCGGATGCGAAGGCGCCCGCGGATGCCACGCAGACGCCGGAGACCAGCGATGCGCCGTGACGGTGCAAGCAACAGCAAATCCCCCCTGCCCCCCTTTTTCAAAGGGGGAAACAGCAACTGCGTTCCGCATCGCAGGTGGAATTTGCTTTTGCCCCCTCCTTTACAAGAGGAGGGCTGGGGAGGATTTGCTCTTGAGGCTCGCGCGCGCCAGACCTGCCTGCTGCTGGCGATGCTGCTCATCGCCAGCGTCGGTGATGCGCAGGTGCTGCCGCCGGCGCTGCAATCGCAGCAGGCGACGATTCCGCCCGACCAGCGCGCGGTTCTGCTCAGGCGCCAGGCACAGCTGGACGCGATGACGACGCCACAACGACAGGCGTTTGCGCAGCGCATCGCGGCGTGGGACGTGCTGCCGCCGGACCAGCAAGCGCCGCGTCGCGATGCGTGGCTGGCCTGGGTCGCGTTGCCGCGAGCGCAGCGTCTGCGCCTTCGGACCACGGCCGATGCTTATGCCGCCTTGCCCATCGAGCAGCAACTGGCGCTGCGCCAGGAGTTCGATGCGCTCGATGCCAGTGAACGCCGCGGCTGGCTGCTCGGGCCAGTGCTCGGTCGGGACTATCCGCGGTTGCAGCCGCTGCTGGCACAGGTGCCGGCAGCGCAGCGCGGACGCCTACTCGCGATGCTGCGCGCGATGTCGCCCGGCGAGCGCAGCGATCTTGCGGTGCTGGCGCAGCGCACGCCGCCGCAGGAACGTGATGCCCTGCGACGCGCGTTGCTGTCGACGGCGGCGGTGGATCGCGCGGCGTGGTTGCAGTCGCAACTGGATCGCTGACCCGTCGAGAGGGGCCGTCATCCGAAAGGCCGTCATCCCAGCTTGACCAGCCATTCGGCTGTTGAAAGCCGCTGGGATGACGAGCAGTTGTTCGCGCAGCGCTCGCCGTGCGAACGTCGCCGATGTGGGATCGGCTACATCCGCACCAGACTGTAGAAGAACGTCGCCACCGCGCCGAACGTCAGCAGCATGAAGTACACCGTGCCGATGACGCAGTACTTGAACAGCGTCATCCACCAACCCTGCCGATAGACCTTCTTCTGCATCAGCAGCAGGTAGATCGGCATCCACGCCCACAGCAGCCCTTCGACCCAGCCGAACGCCGTCCCCAGCCACGGCACCTGGGCGCCGACGCCGTGGCGCAGCGCCATCGACGCGAAGATGCCGAGCAGCGACAGCAGCAGGAAAGCGTGGCTGTACAGCGCGACCACGAGATGTTCCAGGTATAGGCGGCGCTTGAAGATGTAGAAGATCTTCAGCAGCAGCGCGAACACCGGCACCAGCACGAACAGCGTCGACGGTATCGCACTGATCACAACGCGCACGAACCGCTGCGGATCGTCGCGGATCGCCATCATGTTGCGGCTGGCGCGGTCGGACTGTTTGTTGAGCCAGTTGTTGGCGAACGCCGGCAGCCATGGAATCGCGATCGGATTGGCCTTTGCGTCCCAGGCGGTCTCCGGTTCGATCTTCGGCTTGTTCTTGACATCGTCCGCAGCGACCGCCTCTGATTTTTCATCGGATTTCGGTGGCTGCGCGTTGCCTGCACTGCGCCTGGCGGCAGCCGCGGCGGACTTGTCGCCCGATGCGACGCGCGAGTCCGGTGTCGTCGATCGCTTGGCGTCGTCGGCGCCGGCTTCGAGTTTGGCGATGCGGAGCTTGGCGTCCGCCTGCAGTGAATTGCGGGCGATATCGAGCTTGACGGTGCCGGCGGGTATGTTCTTCGCGATCAGCGCGCGCGCCCTGTCGATGCGCGCCAGCTCCGCGTTGCGGATGCGCTCGACGTCGGCGACCGTGGTGGCTGTGGCGATGGCAGCACGGGCTGCCGCTCCCGGTTCGGCGACGGCGGGGCCGGCCTGAAGTTCGGTGATGCGGCGCTTGGCCTGTGCCTGCAGGGAATTGCGCACGATATCGAGCTTGACCGTCGCGGCAGGGATGTTCTTCGGGATCAGCGCGACCGCCCGGTCGATGTTCGCCAGCTCAGCGTCGCGGATGCGCTCGACTTCGGCGACGGTACTGGCCTTGGCGATGTCGCGATGGGCGGCAGCTCCGCTCGCCATGTCGGCTTCGTCGTCCTTGCTGATGTTGATGCCCGTGTCGGGATCGATCTGAATCGCGTTCTCGGCATCGAACTCCAGCGAGAACTGCGCGACGAAGAACGTCACCAGGCTCAGGATCACGAACAGGCGCAGCGGCGCGACATAGCGAGCGCGGTGCCCGGCGATGTAGCCGATCGCCACGCGCCCGGGCACCACCAAGTCGCGCAACGTGCGGAAGATGCGGCCGTCGAGGTGCCAGAACGACTCGAACACCTCCTCCAGCGCATGTCCGATATGGCGCATCGGACTGTGCACCGACTGCCCGCAAACGTGGCAATACGCGCCCTGCAACGGCGCCGCGCAGTTCTCGCATTGCGCCGGATGTTCCGCAGCCTCCTGCTCGGCAGCAGCCTGTTCTTCAGCAACACGTTTTGCAGCAGCACGCTCCGCAGCAGCACGCTCCTCAGCAGCACGCTCCTCAGCAGCACGGTCCTCAGCAGCACGGTCCTCAGCAGCACGGTCCTCAGCAGCACGGTCCTCAGCAGCACGCTCCGCAGCAGCACGCTCCTCAGCAGCACGCTCCGCAGCAGCACGCTCCTCGGCAGCGACGCGCTCGGCGGCCGCTTTTGCCGCGTCCGCGGCGGCTGGGCCTTGTTCGCTCATGTGTTCTATTCCCCTTCGCTACGGCGGACGCGCCGGGCCTGCCCGGGCAAGCGGTTAAGATAGTCGCCCGCCGCGATCCGGCGCCAGCGCCCGACACTCGATCGATGGCGCGGCCGCAGTCGAGCGACTCCCCCATGACCAACGCATTGTCCCCAGCGCCGCGTCTGCGCGACGAAGTGCGCACCACGGCGTTCCTCGCCGCGCCGCTGGTCGTCGGCCATTTTTCCAGCGGGCTGATCGGCTTCGTCGATGCCGTGCTGGCCGGCCGCCATGGCACGACCACGCTGGCGTCCGTCACGATCGGCACCGCGATGTGGTGGCTGCCGATGGCGGTGCCGATCGGCGCGCTGCTGGCGGTGCCGGCCTCGGTCTCGCAGCTCGACGGCGCCAGGCGCCGCGACGAGATCGGCCCGCTGTTCCGGCAGGCGCTGTGGCTGTCGCTGGCGTTGGGCCTGCTGCTGTTCGCGCTGCAGACCGCGCTGCCGTACGTGATGGCGCCGATGGGCATCGCGCCGGAAATCATTCCCGGTGCGCAGGCCTTCCTGCGCGGCATCCGCTGGGGCGTGCCGGCGCTGACGCTGTACTACTGCATGCGTTACCTGTGCGACGGCCTGCACTGGACGACGCCGGCGATGGTGTTCGGCTTCAGCGCGCTGCTGCTGCTGGTGCCACTGGGTTACGCGATGACGTTCGGCGCTTGGGGATTCCCCGAACTCGCCGCCGGCGGCCTCGGCATCGCCTCGGCGATCGTGCTGTGGCTGCAGGCGATCGCGATGGC
>JACMKK010000110.1 GCA_014380115.1 Luteimonas sp.
GCCTGGCTGCGCGGCGATCTTGCCGCCGTCGACGCGGAGGCACGCGCGGCGCTGGCACTCGCCGCCGGTCATCGACATCCGTGGTTCACGGGCGAATTCGCCTATTGGCTGCATCGCGTGGGAACGCTCGAGGTCCGGCCCGAACCGTGCGCGGAGCCGTTCCTGCTGCAGATCCAGGGCCGCTGGCGTGAAGCGGCAGATGCCTGGACGGCGTTGGGTTGTCCCTACGAACAAGCGCGCGCCTTGGGCGAGGGCGACACGCCGGCACGACTCGAAGCGCTGCAGGTCTTCGAGCAACTCGGAGCGCGTCCGGCTGCCGAACGCTTGCGACGCGAGTTGCAGGCAGCCGGCGTGCGCGGCCTGCCGAAAGGCATGCGCGCGTCGACGCAGGCCAATCCGCACCAGCTCACCGCGCGCGAGGTCGAAGTGCTGCGGCTGTTGTGCGAAGGGCTGAAGAACTCCGAGATCGCCGAGCGCCTTTGCCGATCGGTGCGCACCATCGACCACCATCTCGCTGCGACCTTTGCCAAACTCGGTGTCGCCTCGCGCACCGAAGCGGTGGCCGCGGCGCTGCAGGTCGGCCTCGGCAGTATAAAATAGGCAGCGCGCACACGGCAATCTGGGCAAGTTGACCGTGGGCATGAGCGAGTGTGCGTCCTAGGCTGGAACTGCGGCTCATCCGGAGCGCATCCATCGAGGAACAGCACATGCCCCGCTACATCGTCGAACGTACGTTCCCAGAAGGCTTGCGGATTCCGGTCGACGAGGAAGGCGCCAAGGCCTGCCTCTCGGTGATCGCCAACAACGGCAAGAACGACGTGACCTGGCTCCATTCCTACGTCAGCCAGGACCTGCGTACGACCTTCTGCGTCTACGACGGCCCGACGCCAGACGCGATCCGCGAAGCGGCGCGCGCCAACAACCTGCCGGTCGGCAACATCACCGCCGTCAACGTCCTCGAACCCTATTTCTATCGGGGATGACCGCGGCGCCATGCGTGGGACCGCGATTACGTCCCGCACGGCGCCATCCGCCACGACGGCAACGCGGTCAGCGCGCAGGCCGTCCCCTACGCCACTGCATCACCGCATGGGAGAGAGAACATGACATTGCATCGCTCGAAGACACTGATCGGCATCGTCGCAGCCCTGGGGCTGTCGGTTTCGTTCGTCGCGCAGGCGACGGGCATCGTCCAGGCCGTTCGCGAAGGCACCTATCGCTACCTCAACATCAACACGGCCACTGCCAACGGCTATGGCCTGCTGCTGGGTTGCGCCAGCGGCGACAGCGAAGGCGCGATGGGCGTGCACTACGCCAACGGCGCGCTGGTCGGCGACGGCGTGCTCGACGCCAGGCGTCCCGAAGTGCTGATGTACGAACCTGGCAAAGACGGCCGCATGCGCCTGGTCGGCGTGGAATTCGTCGTCATCGCCGAGACCTGGGACGCTACCCACGACGCAGCTCCGGTGCTGATGGGGCAGTTGTTCCACTACGAAGACAGCCCCAACCGCTACGGCCTGCCGCCGTTCTACGCGCTGCATGTCTGGGCGTGGAAACAGAACCGCAAAGGGACGTTCGCGGATTGGAATCCTAATGTCGTCTGTGACTATTACGCGGGATAGCATGCAGCAGGGCGGAACCACCGGAGGCGATTCCGCCGAATGTTCATGGTCACCCGTCACCGACAGACATGCGGCGGAATCCGCTACGCGGGTTCCGCCCTACAAGACCGGCTCGTCACTCGGCCCCACCACTGGTCACAGATCCAGCACCACACATCCCTTGGCACTCGCAGCCACCCCTGATCCGGTCGAGAGTGGAGCGGTGAAGGCAGTTCGCCTGAGGAGGATGTTCGGTGAAACGGAGAGACTTGCTAAAGGCCGCGTTGGCGATTCCTTTTTCCGCGGCCGTACTTCCGGGTGCGCTCACGCCGGCCTGGGCCGGGTCGATGCCGACCGCCCATCTCCGTTCGCGCGTGCGCCCGGGCGATCCGGCCTGGCCAGCCGCGGCACGCTGGGACACATTGAAGCGCAACGTGGGGGGCCGCCTGCTGAAACTGGAGTCGCCGTTCGCCAACTGCGGCACAACGCCGACGGGAGCGCCTTGCAGCGAGGCGCTGAAGCAATTGAAGAACCCCTTCTTCATCGGCGACCAACCGGCGCTGACCCAGACCAGCGGCTGGGCCGACGCCTGGACCTCGCAACCCAGTGTCTACGCGGTGGCTGCCGAGAACACCGCGGACGTCGTCGCCGCCGTCAATTTTGCGCGCGAGCATCATTTGCGGCTGGTGGTGAAGGGCGGTGGCCACAGCTACCAAGGCACTTCCGATGCGCCGGATTCGTTGCTGGTGTGGACGCGGCACATGAACGCGGTGACGCTGCACGATGCCTTCGTCGCACACGGCTGCGCGGGCAAACAGCCGCCGCAACCGGCGGTGACGGTCGAGGCCGGCGCCATGTGGATCGATGCCTACGACGCGGTGACCACCCGTGGCGGTCGTTACGTGCAGGGCGGCGGCTGCACCTCGGTAGGCGTGGCGGGACTCGTGCAGAGCGGCGGCTTCGGCAGCTTCTCGAAAAACTACGGCACCGCGGCAGCAGGTCTGATCGAGGCCGAGGTCGTCACCGCCGATGGTGTCGTGCGCATCGCCAATGCCTGTACCAACCCCGATCTGTTCTGGGGCATCAAGGGCGGTGGCGGCGGTAGCCTGGGCGTGGTCACGCGGCTGACCTTGCGCACGCGCGAACTGCCGGACGACTTCGGCGCGGTCTTCGGTGCGATCAAGGCCTCGTCGGACGAGGCTTATCGCGCATTGATCGCACGCACGATGGCGTTCTACCGGAGCGACCTGTTCAACCGGCACTGGGGCGAGCAGATCATTTTCCAGAGCGACAACACGCTGCGCTTCGCGTTGGTTTCGCAGGGGCTCAGCCAGACGCAGGCGGAAACCCTCTGGAAGCCGTTCCTCGACTGGGTGCGCGCGCGCACGAAGGAATACACGTTTGCCCGCGAGATGGAGATCGTCAGCCTGCCCGCCCGCCATTTCTGGGATGCCGGATTCCTGCGTCAGCATGCTGCCGATGCCATCGTTGCCGACCAGCGAGCGGATGCTCCGGCGCATCGCTTCCTCTGGGCGGGCGACCAAGGCCAGGTCGGCTGGTTCCTGCATGGCTATCGATCGGCGTGGATGCCGGCTTCACTGCTCGAGGAGAATGCGCAGCCACGACTGGTAGACGCCTTGTTCGCCGCCACGCGACAGTGGGAGTTCGCGCTGCACTTCAACAAGGGACTCGCCGGTGCGCCCGCCGACGCACTGAATGCCGCGCGGGACACGGCCATGAATCCCGACGTGCTCGGTGCGTTCGCGCTTGCGATGTGCGGTGCCCATGGCGCGCCGGCCTATCCCGGCATGCCCGGCCGGGGACCCGACCTGCCCAAGGCGCGAAGCCAGTCGGCGAGCGTCGGCAAGGCGGTGGATGAGCTGCTGAAAGTCGCGCCCGATGCGGGCTCGTATGTCTCGGAAAGCAACTACTTCGAGCCGCAGTGGCAGAGATCCTTCTGGGGATCGAACTATCCGAAGCTGGCGGCGGTGAAGCAGAAGTACGATCCGGCCGGCCTGTTCTTCGTGCACCACGGCGTAGGCAGCGAAGCATGGAGCGCGGATGGGTTCACGCGACGTTCGCCGCGCTGATCCGCATCCTGCTAGTCGCGCCTCCCGAGTGGGACAAGCGGGCCCGACCAATCGGATTCCGAAGCACGCGTAGGGCGGAACCGCCGCAGGCGATTCCACCGAACGTTCCGAGATGATCCGTAACGGACAGACATGCCGCGGAATGACCAGCTTCCCAATCGAACATCGCTTCGCTGCACAGGTTCCGCCGTACGAGGCCCAAGAACACTCTTTGACACCGCTATTCGGGCGCAGACTGCTCTGACGGTGGCGGTGGCGGATCGGGCGGTGCCGCGGGATCGGGCGGTGGTGGCGCGGCCGGCCTGTCCGGTTCGGACGGCAGGTAGTACTTCACGCGCTCGAAGAAACGACCGTAGAAATCGACGTTCTGCACCGTATTGCTCGCGACACGCACCAACGAATCGTTGCTGCTGCCGACGGGCAGCGAGACCGATCCCAGCACGCCCACGCCGACGCTGGCGGAGTTGGACGTCTTCTTCAGCGAATAGCGATCCTGCACTGCGTTGACGAACACCAGGGCATGGCCGTCGTCCTTCGCCACGCAGGTCACGCGCACGTCGAGTTGCGTATGCGTCTCGGCATTGGGCTGGAAGTTCTTGGAGGCTTCCACGGCATCGCCGCTGGACCTGCTCACCGTATAGCCCTGCCCGAGCAACGCCCGCCGCGCGGCCTCGCAGGCCAGCGCAGGCGCGGCCGTAAAGCTACGAGAATAGGTGTCATCGGCATCGAAGGTTTCTCCCGATGGCGCGGCATCCTGCTTGGGTCCGCTCGAACCGCAGGCAGCGAGCAGGCCGGTGAAGGCCATGGCGAGGCAGAGAGGCGCGATGTGGACGCGGATCATGTCGGCACGAAGCAGCGAGGGATGGGGCGCAGTCTAGCGACCGCATCGTTCAGATGGCCTGAACGGCGCTGCCTGCGGCAAGAGGGCGCGTGGCACGCTGGTCTGGAACAGCGGCGTAGCAAAGCGTAGGGCGAAACCGCCGCCTGCGATTCCGCCGAATGTTTCGGGTGACCGTAACGGGCAGACATCCGGCTACGAAATCTCCTTCCGATCAGCAGCCGTCCCACTTGCGGGATATTTCGTCCCCGTTTCTGCACTTTTGCACGGCCGTGTTGCATCCACTTCGTGTGTGCACCGATGGCTGTCCAGGCATTTCGCCGGGGCCCGTCGTACGGAACTCGCCGCTCCCTCCCCCTCGGCGCGATCTCCGTTGTAGGAGTCCAATGCAATGAGCAAGAACAAGATGTTGTCCCGTACCCTGTTGGCCGTCCTGGTCGGCGCCGCCGCTTTCGGCGCGCAGGCGGCAGAAGACAAAGGGTTTTATGTCGGCGCGGGCGCCGGCCAGTCCTTTGTCGACGAAGCCACGTATGACGACGAAGACACTGCGTTCTCGGTCTTCGGCGGCTACCAGTTCAACCGCTACTTCGGGCTCGAAGCCGGCTATACCGACTTCGGCAAGCTGGAACCGGAAGGTACCGGCCAGGCGCTCGAGGCCAATGCGGCCTCGCTCACCGCCGTCGGCACCGTGCCGTTCACCGACAAGTTCTCCGGTTACGCCAAGGCCGGCTTCCATCGCTGGGACCTGGACACGCCGATCGCGGGCCTGATCCGGACGTCCGACGACAGCGGCACCGATCCCACCTACGGCGTCGGCCTGCAGTACCGCTTCACCGACGCCGTCGCCTTGCGCGGCGAGTACAGCCGCTTCGAGGTGAACGACCTCGACCTCGACCTTGCACAGCTGCAGGTGCGGTTCGACTTCTGACCATCCGACAGGTTCTGGAAGGCCGCCGGTTCGCACCGGCGGCGTTTCCATTGTCTGAAGGACAACCATCCGTAGGCTGGGTTGGCTTCATCAACCCAGCAGCCGCCCCACCACCGGCTTGGTGATCTCCCCCCACCGAGCCTTGGTTCATGCGTGAACCCGCCGGGTTGATGAAGCCAACCCAGCCTACGGCTTCTCGCTACAACCCCCATCAGGAAAACGTCATGAGCAAGCTCAAAGGTAAAGTCGCCATCGTCACCGGCGCATCCAAAGGCATAGGCGCCGCCATCGCCACGGCACTGGCCGCCGAAGGCGCGTCGGTCGTCGTCAACTACGCCTCCAGCAAGGCAGGCGCCGATGCCGTCGTCGACAGGATCAGCACGGCCGGAGGCAAGGCTGTCGCGGTGCAAGGCGATGTCTCCAAGCGGGCCGACGCACAGGGCATCGTCGATGCAGCCATCAAGCAGTTCGGTCGACTGGATATTCTCGTCAACAACTCGGGTGTCTATGGCTTCGCACCGATCGAAGAGATCACCGAAGAGGATTTCCACAGGCACTTCAACGTCAACGTACTCGGCTTGCTGCTGACCACGCAGGCGGCGGTCAAACACCTTGGCGAAGGTTCGAGCATCATCAACATCGGCTCCGTCGTCAGTCGGGTTACGCCGCCAGGAAGTGCGGTGTACACCGGCACCAAGGGTGCGGTGGATGCGATCACCGGCGTGCTGTCGCGCGAACTCGGCGAACGCAAGATTCGCGTCAATGCCCTGAATCCCGGCATGATCGAAACCGAAGGCTCGCACACGGCCGGCCTGGTCGGCTCCGATTTCGAAACCTATGCCGTCGCACAGACGCCGCTGGGTCGCATGGGCCAGCCGGACGACATCGCCTCGATCGCCGTTTTCCTGGCCTCGGACGATGCCTACTGGCTGACTGGCGAGCAGCTGTTTGCCGGTGGCGGAATGCGCTGACGGCGCGAATGCTCCGACGTCGCCCGGGTGAGGCCGAAGGCCGCACCCGGGTCGCGACATCGTCGTGAAAAAAGCCCCGGGTGCGCTGCGCTTGCCCGGGCTACGAAGCGCCGCGGTTAAACTGCGTCAAGGCTGGAGCGTCCGAACCAGCGCAGCGCGACGAACCATGATCAACAACGACGTCATACGCAGCATCCGCTACACGCTCGACCTCAGCGACGGCAAGGTGGTCGAGATCATCAAGCTGGCGGCAACGGATTTCCCGATCGAAGCTGCGGACGTGCCCGCGCTCCTGAAGACCGAGGGCCAGGACGGCTTCGTCCCGTGCAGCGACCGCGTGCTCGCGCATTTTCTCGACGGCCTGGTGTTCCACTACCGCGGCCGCGACCCGAGCCTGCCGCCGCGACCGGTGGCGAACCGCATCACCAACAACCTGGTGCTGAAGAAACTGCGCGTCGCGTTCCAGCTCAAGGACGTGGACATGCACCAGATCTTCGAAGCCGCCGGCTTTCCGATCTCCAAACCAGAACTGACCGCCCTGTTCCGCCAGGCCGACCACAAGCACTACCGCGCCTGCGGCGATCAGATCCTGCGCAATTTCCTCAAGGGATTGACGTTGCGGTTGCGGGGTAGCGGCGGTTAGTCCCATTCCTTCAGATCGTCGACGAAGACCGGAACGTCCATGTGTTCGACGATCAACTCGAAGCGACGCTGCTCCTCCCGCTCGAACGTCTTCTGGTCGGGATACAGCTCCTTCACGATCGGGCCGTCGACCGCGCTGTCGGGCAGCGCGGCGAGCGCGTCGCGAAAAGCGATCGTGATCCGCAGGTCCCAGCGATCGTCCTCGCCCGCATGGTTGACGGGAAACGCCGCCGAGATCTCTCGGATGTAGCCCATCGCCTGCAGGCGCTTGAGGATGGGGTAGTGGTTCTTCTTGAACAGTTCGATGAACTCGTCCTGGTGTCCCCATTTCACCTTGTAGTAGTACTCCACCACATAGGGCTCCGCTGCCGCCGCGGGCGCCGGCGTCGGCTCCTGCGCGTTCGCACGCTGTGCCGTCATCGAACACGACAAAGCAAGCGCGAATGCCGCGGTCACTAATGTTCGGCGCATGTCTGACATGACGATCCCCCGGACGAGAACAAGCGGCAGCGCTCTGGAGACTTGACGCGCAAGGCTCCAAGGACCGGCCATCGCAAATCGTCGCGAGCGGGGATGGAACGTTCCCCTTGCGCGCCGAAAAAAATGTCTCCGACACCTTTTCCCGCAGCCATCCGATCGCCGACACTGTCGCCCCCCACTTCGAGCTTGCCTACATGACCGTGTTCCGACCGTTCGCCGCCGCCTGCTGCCTGCTGCTGTCCGCTTGCGCGCTCGCGGCCGAACCCCTGCTGCCGCAGCTGCAGGCCTACGAGACGGACGACAGCTGGCGGCAGCCGGTTTCACCATTTCCGCTCGCCGACAACAGCTGGTACATCGGCACGGGGACGATCAGTGCGGTGCTGGTGAAGACGCCGCAGGGCGCGGTGCTGATCGACGGCGGCCTGCCGCAAGCGGCGAAGATGCTGCTGCAGCACATGCACGAACTCGGCGTGCAGCCCGGTGACCTCAAGCTGATCCTGTCCAGCCATGCGCACATCGACCACGCCGGTCCACTGGCGGAAGTGAAACGGGTCGCTGGCGCACGCGTCCTCGGCAATGCCGAATCGGCCGTGTTGCTGGCGCGCGGCGGCAGCGACGACATCCATTTCGGCGAAGGCCTGACCTTTCCGCCGGTCAGCGTCGACCGCATCATCATGGACGGAGAAGTCGTCGAACTGGGCGGCATGCGCTTCACCGCGCATTTCACGCCCGGCCATACGCCGGGCAGCACCAGCTGGACCTGGCACGACCAGCACGACGGCAAGACACTGCGCATCGCCTACGTCGACAGCCTCAGCACGCCTGGCTACCGGTTGATCGGCAATCCGCGCTACCCGCATATCGTCGACGACTATCGCCGCACATTCGCGGTGGTACGCGCACTGCCTTGCGACCTGTTGCTGACGCCGCATGCCGATGGCAGCGGCTGGACGCCGGCGGTGACCGCAGCGCCGCATCCGAAACCGATGACGTGCCGCGCTTATGCCGACGGTGCCGAAGCCAAGTTCGACGCCGAGCTCAACAAGCAGCGCGAGGCCAGGCGCTGATGCGGTAAATGTTTACGTGGTCGCGGTCACGGCATAGAGACCGCTGCCATTCCTTGGCCGTCGCGCAGACGGGAAGAACATCGCGATCGCCGCCGCGGCCAGGCCGACCATCATCGAACCGATGTACAGCCACGTGTAGCTTCCGAAGCGGTCGTACAACCAGCCGCCCATCAGCGGCCCGAGCGCCATCCCCAAGCTGGAGAGCAACGACGCAGCGCCGAGGACCGTGCCGAGGATGCGCGGCGCGAACGCTTCGCGCGCGAGCGAGGCGTACAGCGGCATGGTGCCGCCGTAAGCCATGCCGAAGACGATCGCCACCGCGTAGAAGCCGTCGAGCTCGCTCACCCGCAGGTAGGCCGCCGCTGCAATCGCCTGCACCAGCAGGCCGGCCACCAACACCGGCTTGGCGCCGACACGGTCGGCCAGTACGCCGAACAGCAGCCGGCCGCCCAGCCCCGCTGCGCCTTCCATGCTGTAGATGGTGACGGCGGCCGCGACGGACAGTCCGCAACCGACGGCGTAGCTCACCGTGTGGAAGATTGGCCCCGAGTGCGCGGCGCAACAGGCGAAGAAGGCCAGCGCCAGCACGATGAAGGGTCTGGATCGCAACGCCTGCCGGGCTGTCATCTCCTGCGCGCCGGCGCTCTCGCTCTCGACGGCATCGGCAACTCCCGGCGAAGCGCGCACGAACCAGACGGCCGGCAAGGTCAGCGCCCAGGCCAGCGAACCGACGACAAGCAAAGTGGTGCGCCAATCGTATTGGCCGATCAACCACGCCACCAGCGGCGAGAGGGTCATCGGTGCCACGCCCACGCCTGCCGACACCAGCGAGATGGCCAGGTTCCGGCGTCGCTCGAACGAAGACGCGGTCGCCGCGATCACGGGGGCAAAGAAGCTCGCCACGGCAACGCCCAACAGCACGCCGTAGGTCAGTTGGAATTGCAACAGGCTACCGGCCCGGCTCGCCAGCACGCAGGCCAGGCCGAGCAGCAGCGAGCCGGCCAACACGCAGACGCGCGGACCGTAGCGGTCGCTCAGCATGCCCCAGCCGAAGCCGGCAAACCCCGAACTGAGGAAAGCCAAAGTCATCGCGCTGGACAGACCGGCACGCGACCAGCCGGTGGCGGCGCTCATGGGTGTCAGCAGCACGGCCAGCGCGAACACCACCCCGATGGCGACGCAGCCCATCAGCGCGCCGGCGGCTACCAGGGGCCAGTTGCGGTCCAAGGGAGGGGCAGAGGCGGTCTGAGCGCTGTTCATGAAAGTGGATCCTGGGGCTGCCTCCTACTAGACGAAGCAGGATCCCAGAAATCGACAAGCTCACGGCCAAAGGTGCCGGTTCGTGACCGACCCCACATGGATTTCCAATCCACTAAAGCAAAGGGCCTCCAATGGAGGCCCTTGCCGTCAAGACATTACGCAGGACTCAGCGACCATCGCGATCGGCATCGCCCGGCATTGCGCGCTCGACGCGGTGCCAGGCGGCGCGAGTGGCTTCCTTGGCGTCGTTCCACTGCATCCGCGAGTTGCCCTTGGTGCGCTCCCAGTCGGCCTGCAGTTCGGGCTGCGCCGAATCGAAATCGCGATCGGCATACTTGGCGCGGTTCTCATAGCCCAAGCGGTAGGCAGGCGCGTAGTCGTCGTAGGTGTAGTCGTTCTTGTAGTACGACTCGTTGGCGTAGGTGTCGCGCCAGTACGCGTCTTCTACCGTCGGGTTGACCGCTTCGCCCGCCGCCTTGCCGGCGAGGCCGCCCGCGATCGCGCCTGCCGCGCCACCGATGACCGTACCTACCGGTCCTGCGACCGAACCGATCGCCGCGCCGGCTGCGGCACCGCCGGCGGCACCGAGGCCAGTACCGACCGGATGCGCGCCTGGCGCACCGGTGATCGGATCACGGTTCGCGTCACGTTCGTTATTGTTCATTGCGTTGCTCCTGGAGACTTGCGGCGGGACTGCCGGGACACGGAGCGTGCTGGTTGCGATGTGCAAGTGATGTCTGCGCAACCGAATTGATTCTGAATCGGTCAGCTATCAAGCTGCTAACTGAAGCAACACGCATGTCGATCGCGTTTCTTGATGTGGTTTTCACTGCGCATCCCGTAGGCGTGCACCTAACGGGAAGCTTGCGGTCACCACAGCGCGTGCTGTGCAATTGACATCAAATGCGATCGAGCAAGCGATTTTGGCAAAGCCATTTGGAGCGGCTTCGTTCACGCCATCGACGCGTCGTAGTGTCCATGGTGGTAGCGATTCCCATCGACCAGGAGCCCAGCATGCGTCTACAGAATCCAAACCCGGGCCATGATCCGACGCTCCCACCCGACCGCCTGCCTGGCACCATTCCGCATCCCGCCCGCGATCCCATGCCGGGGCAGCCGGTCGACCCGCCAGTAGCACCGTCGCGGGATCCGACCGACACGCCGC
>JACMKK010000111.1 GCA_014380115.1 Luteimonas sp.
ACCAGCGCATCGCGCGCAAGCTCAACCGTCTCGAACGGCCGGATCGCACTGTCGCGGAAAAAGGCCCGCACGTAAGCCTCGTGCGCCGTGCCTTTGGCCACCGCGATCTTCTTTCCCTCCAGTCCTTCGGGGGTGGCGTCGATCTGGGCCGTGCCGCGTTTGCCGGCAAAGCGCGCGGGCGTGAAGTAGTAGCGGTCCGTGAAGTCGGCCACCTTCAGCGCGTTGGGCGTGGCGCTGTGCGACGCGATCACGGCCTCCGCCTCGCCCTTGGCCAGCGCCGGTAGCAAACCAACCCAGGGCCGCACCTGGATATCGCAGGCCGCGTCGAGCTCCAGACAGATGGCGCGCGCAACATCGACATTGAAGCCCGTCAGCGTGTTGTCTTCGTCGAAATAGTTGAACGGCGGAAAATCGCTGTCGGTCAGAAAGCGAATGGCCACGCGCTTGGGCTGCTCACGCTCCACCGTTTCCGCATTGGGCGCGGGAGCCTGCGCGACCAGCGGCGTCGCCACCGCCAGAGCACCAACAAAAAGTAAGAGGGCGACCGCGCATTTCATCTGTACAACTCATATTAGCTATTTTGTTGCGGCAGTGGGGCGTAGACGATGCACGGCAGTGCGCGCGATAGCTTTGCCCAAATCAGCGTCGCGAATCCAGGCGCCATTCTAGCGCGGCAGCCGCGCGCAGGACAGACGGCAGACTAGCCACCGCAAGTGCTACTCCGACAAAGCATTCGCTGGAGTGGACAGAATGTACTACCTTTATGAAGGGTTGTGCTGACACTCATGGCGCGCCCTTTTTTCATCAATTGTGTGGATAGGCGTGGAATAGTTGACCGGCTGGGCTTGGGATCGGCGTTGAAGAATTGACCGACTCAGGTCGCGGCGGATGCCTCCTCTGGTTGCAGAGGGGGCCAGCCGGGATGATGACCGTGGAGACGATTGGAAGGATTCGCCGCGCGCACCTCGTCGAGGGCGAGAGCATCCGGGGGATAGCACGGCGCCTGCGGTTGTCGCGGCAGGTGGTGCGCCGGGCGATCGCGTCCGAGACGGGCGAGTTCCATTATGAGCGCAACGTGCAACCGCTGCCGAAGCTCGGCTCGCATGTTGCCAATCTCAACCGGCTACTGGAGGAGAACGAGCGCCGACAACGGCGCGAGCGGTTGACGCTGATCCGCGTCTGGGAGGAACTGCGCGGGCTCGGGTACGAGGGCGGGTACGACGCGGTGCGCCGCTACGCACGACGCTGGCAGCGTGCGCGAGATGCCCAGGTAGCTGAAGCCTATGTGCCGCTGTCGTTCCCCCCGGGCGAGGCTTACCAGTTCGACTGGAGCCACGAGGTTATTGTTCTCGCCGGCGTGACGACGATTGTGAAGGTGGCGCACCTGCGCCTCTGCTACAGCCGCATGTTGTTCGTGCGTGCCTATCCGCGTGAAGCGCAGGAGATGGTGTTCGACGCCCATGACCGGGCGTTCGCCTTCTTCAAGGGGGCGGCCAAGCACGGCATCTACGACAACATGAAGACCGCTGTCGACGGCATCTTCGTCGGCAAGGAGCGGGCTTACAATCGACGATTCCAGGCGATGTGCAGCCACTATCTGGTGGAGCCGAGAGCCTGCACGCCGGCGGCCGGCTGGGAGAAAGGCCAAGTCGAGAACCAGGTGGGCGTGGTGCGCCAGCGGTTCTTCTCGCCGCGACTGAAGTTCAAGAGTTACGCCGAGCTTAATGCGTTCCTACTCGACCGCTGCGTGGCTCATGCGCAGGCTAGTGCCCATCCCGAGCAGAAGGAGAAGACGGTCTTCGATGTGTTCGAAGCCGAGCGCTCGGCGCTGATCCCGTATCGCGGCTCCTTCGACAGCTTCCGGGCGACAGTGGCGTCGGTCTCCAAGACCTGCCTCGTGAGCTTCGACGGCAACAAGTACTCAGTCATGGCCAAAGCGGTCGGCCGGCCGGTCGACATCCATGTCTATGCCGAGCGCATCGTCATCCGACAGGACGGCGGGATCGTTGGTGAGCATGGTCGTCGCTTCGGCAGGCACCATACCGCCTATGATCCCTGGCACTACGTTCCGGTGCTGGCCCGCAAGCCTGGTGCGCTGCGGAACGGTGCTCCCTTCAAGGACTGGATGCTACCAGCCGCGCTGGAGAAGGTGCGGCGCAAGCTTGCCGGCTCCTCGGATGGCGAGCGACAGATGGTATCGATCCTGACCGGCGTCCTTACGGACGGTCTTGCTGCTGTCGAAGCCGCTTGTCGGGAGGCCCTTGCCTCCGGCATTGCCAGCGCCGACGTCATCCTCAACATCTTGGCCCGCAGTCAGGCACCCGCACCATCAACGCCCGTCCAGACGCCGGAGAGCCTGCAACTCAAGCACGCGCCACTCTCCGATTGTGCCCGCTACGACGACTTGAGGACCCGCGCCGACGAAGAGGTCGTGCATGGAGCGGCATGAGATCTTGGAGATGCTCGGCACGCTGCAACTCTCCGGTGTGAGGGCGGCCTACGACGAGATTGTCCCCACGGGAGTGAAGCGGCAGCACTCGTTCGAGCGCATCCTCGGCTCCCTCCTGAAGGCTGAGATTGCCGAGAAGCATGCCAGGTCGATCCGCTACCAGCTGGGCATTGCCAAGCTGCCCCTGGCCAAGGAGATCGAGGAGTTCGTCTTCAAAGGCACCCCGATCAATGCCGAGCTCGTGCGGGACTTGGGCACCGGCGGCTTCCTCGAGCAACAGCGCAACGTGGTGCTGATCGGCGGCAGTGGGTCCGGTAAGAGCCATCTTGCCATCGGCATCGCCCGCAATTGCATCCGTGGCGGCGCCAAAGCCCGCTACTTCAACGTCGTCGACCTGGTCAACAAACTCGAAGCGGAAGCCAAGCTCGGCCGTCAGGGGCGCATCGCCGATGCGATCACGCGCGTCAATCTCTTGGTCCTCGACGAACTCGGCTATCTACCCTTCGCTCAAAGCGGCGGCCAGTTGCTGTTCCACCTGATTAGCCGCCTCTACGAACACACCTCGATCATCGTCACAACCAACCTGGCCTTTGCCGACTGGGCTACGGTCTTCAGCGACAGCAAAATGACCACCGCCCTGCTTGACCGGCTCACGCACCACTGCGACATCATCGAGACCGGCAACGACAGCTGGCGCTTCAAGAACCGCAAATAGCGGCGCGCCTGTCGATCGGCGTCCAATCCAGACCCACATCGGCGCGTAACAGCGCCAAGCCTTCCGGCGCTACGCTGCGCTGCGCGCCTCCAGCCTTGGCGCTGCGTCACCACAACCTAAAGGGTGGTCAACTCTTCGACGCCGATCCTGGTCAATCCTTCGGAGCCGTTTGACACTAAAGCGATTGAAGATCAGCCATCTGCTGGTCCCGTTCGCCATGAAGCGCGGCCTGTCGCCGGCTCAGCTCAACGACCTAGTTGAGCGCGCAATGGCGGACAGCCGCTTCGATTTGAACGCGGCAAATGACGAGTTTGCGACCTTTACGGTGGACGAGAATGACGCGCGCTTCTGGGC
>JACMKK010000112.1 GCA_014380115.1 Luteimonas sp.
GAAATGAGCGACCAACAGCGCAGGTTCATTGGCGACATCTTCAGCAGCGGCAAGCATTTGCTGTCGCTGATCAACGACATCCTCGACCTGTCCAAGGTCGAAGCCGGCAAGATGATGCTAGACGTGGAGCTTGTAAACGTGTCGTCGTTACTCGCCAACAGCTTGTCCATCATCAGAGAGAAAGCCGCTAGCCGTCACATCCAGGTTAGCATGGATGTCCCCAAGGAGCTGGGATCGATTCGGGCGGATGCGCGCAAGGTCAAACAGATCGTTTACAACCTGCTATCCAACGCGGTGAAGTTCGCAATCGAGGGAGGGCAGGTAAAGCTGGAGGCCAGCCGTGTGCCGCGACGCGAAGTTGGTCAGCTCTCTCCTGGGGCGACGGGCCGGACTTTACCGTTACCGGAGAGCGAGTTTGAGGAGTTTTTGAAAGTGAGTGTCACCGACAGCGGCATCGGGATTTCCCCGGAGGGACTGGAGCGACTGTTCAAGCCGTTCAGTCAGGTCGACAGTGGCCTCTCACGAAAATTCGAGGGCACGGGACTCGGCTTGGCCATGGTGAAACTCCTCGCTGACCTGCACGGTGGGGCGGTGGCCGTGGAGAGCATCGTGGGTGGAGGCTCTTGCTTCACGGTCTGGCTGCCGTTCCGCCCGGCGGAGGGAAAGGTGCTCACACCGACCCATCCCGTACCCGCCCTGCCCAACGAGGTTGTGGCGGGAGCGCGCATCGCGCTGGTGGTGGAAGACGACTTCAAATCCGCTGACCTGATTCGCCTACAGCTCGAGGCGGAGGGCTTCACGGTTTTGCACGCCCCCAACGCCGAGACTGCGCTGGTTCTCGCCGAGCAGCAGCCGCTGTCGCTGATCACCCTGGACATAACGCTGCCGAACATGGATGGTTGGGAATTCCTCAGTCGAATCAAGCAGATTCCGGCGGTCAGCCACGTTCCGGTGGTTATCATTTCGATCGTCGCGGACCCAGGCAAGGGCTTTGCACTCGGCGCCGCAGCGGTCATGCAGAAGCCGATTTCCAGGCAGGAGTTGTACGAGTCGCTCGTTGCGCTTGGTCTGTTTCCTCTCTCCGAGGGCGAAACGCTCAAAGTCCTGGTGGTCGATGATGACCCCAAGGCGGTGGAGCTGATCGCGGTGCGCCTCATCGGCTTGGCCAGCACCGTGTTGCGCGCGGGCGGAGGCCGTGAGGCGATCGATGTCGCGCGGCGGGAGCGGCCCGACTTGATCGTACTCGATCTGATGATGCCGGAGGTGAACGGCTTCGACGTGGTGGTGGCGCTCCACGACGATCCCGACACTGCTCGCATTCCGGTCCTGGTGGTCACCGCCAAGCAGGTCACCCCTGAGGACCGCTTCAAGCTGAACGGCTATGTAGCGGCAATCATGGACAAGACCACCTTCAACCACGAGCGGTTTACCGCCGAAATCCGGCGGGCCGTGTCGCGCCGGGTGGTCGTCTGACGTGGCCAAAGTTCTGATCGTCGAGGATAACCCCGCCAACATGACGTTGGCGGTGTTCCTGCTGCAGTCGGCTGGCTACAGCGTGCTCAGCGCTACGGATGCAGAGGCAGGGCTGACGCTCGCACGCGACGAGCAACCCGAGCTGATCCTGATGGATATCCAGCTACCCGGCATGGACGGGCTTCAGGCGACCGCGCTGCTCAAGCGCGACAACGCGACGCGCGCCATTCCCGTGATCGCCCTTACCGCCCTGGCGATGAAGGGCGATGAGGCGCGCATTCGCGCCGCCGGGTGTGATGGCTACATCGCCAAGCCCCTGGATTACAAGGAATTCCTGGCGACCATCTCGGCTCAGCTCGCGAAGAAGGGCGCTGCTGTAGGGTGAGGATCATAATTCAAAGATGAACCCCAGGCCCGCTACCCCCGCCCAACAGGCATGCGTTCTGATCGTGGACGACGAGCGCCACAACAGAGAGTTGCTCGAAGTCATGCTCAAGCCGGAAGGATTTCTCCTCCTGAGCGCGGCCAGCGGCGAGGTAGCACTTGCCCTGGTGGCGCGGCAACCACCCGACCTGATCCTGCTCGACGTCATGATGCCGGGCATGGACGGTTACCAGGTGGCAGCCAAGATCAAAGGGGCCCGCGCCACCGAGAGCATTCCCGTAATCATGCTCACAGCCCTGGACGATCGTAACGCCAGGATGCTCGGGCTGAGTGCGGGAGCCGACGACTTTCTCACCAAACCGGTGGATCGGGCCGAGCTGTTGGTGCGGGTTAAAAACCTGCTGCGGATCAAGGCGTATGGCGACGAGTTGCGCGGTACTCTCGACGCGCTTGAATCCGCCAACGCCGAGCTTGATCGTCGCACCAGGGAGATCGCATCCACGCAGGAAATCGCGGATGCAGCGACGGCGCGCCTGGCTCGACTTCAGAGCATTACAGCCGCCCTCAGCAACACCGTTACGCAGGATGAAGTGGCTGATTCGGCTCTCCGAGAGGCAATCGTCGCTCTCGAATGCGATGCTGGTGCCGTCGTCGTCGCGGCTGAGAAGGGTGGGAAGCTCACGCTCCTGCGCGAATCCGGATCGCTCGATCCGCTCATGCGCTCGTTCAAGCACCAGCAGCCGCCCCGCTCGCTCGGCCCGTACGCCGAAACAATAGAGAAGTGCAAGCCAATCTATCTCGAATCGTTCGAGGAAATGGCTGCCCGCTATCCAGCGTTTCAAAATGCCAGCAAGGGGAAATCGCGGGGCGCCTGGATCTTTCTCCCGCTTGGGATCAGTGGCGAGGCGGTCGGCGCCCTCGCGTTCGGCTTCACGGGCCCTCGCAAGTTCACTCTACCCGACAGACACTTCGCCGACACGGTTTCACGCTACTGCGCGCAGGCTCTCGACCGCGTCCGGCTCCGAATTGCCGCCGCTGCCGCGCTTGCCGAAGCAGGCGACGCGCGGATGATGGCCGAGCACGCGAACAACGCCAAGACAGTGTTCCTGCGCGCGATGAGTCAC
>JACMKK010000005.1 GCA_014380115.1 Luteimonas sp.
ATCAGGCCCATCGCCGAGTTGACGCCAAACGCGCGTGCTGCGTAGGTCGCGGTCGTGATTACGCCGCGCCCCACATAGTCATGCAGTCGCGCGAACCGACGGCGCTGCATGCCGGTGGCCGGATCGACTTCCCACACCGGCTGCTGACGAGACCCGCCGCCGATCACGACCGGCATGCCTTGTAGCTCCGGATAGCGCAAGAGCTCGACCGACGCATAAAAGGCGTCCATGTCGAGGTGAGCGATGATGCGTGGACGGTGTGGCATCGGGCTGGTGCGAGGGCGGTAAAGTGTATGTCCCGAGCAGCCTCCTTTGAAACCGGACACAGATCGTCGCCTGATCTACGGCGCAGCGTTTTTGCGCGGGCTGGCCGCCGGCGCGATTAGCGTGTTGGCCGCCGTTTACCTGGCCAAGCGCGGGTTCGACGAAGCAGCAATCGGAGTGGTGTTGAGTGCCGGACTGGCGGGTGTGCTGGCCGGCACAGTGTTCGGAACGTTCTTCGCGGACCGTGTTGGAAGACGCCGCAGCCTGATCGCGCTTTCGTTGCTGGCGGCCGCCGGCGGCGCATTGCTGGTGATCACCGACACCTTGTGGGCCGCGGCGCTCGCGGCGTTTTTCGGCATGCTGAATACGCAGGGCTCGGACCGGGGTGCGGCCCAGGCCCTGGAGCAGGCAATTCTGCCGGCGACCGCCACGGATTCCGAGCGCACACAGGTTTACGCGCGCTACAACGCGCTGGCCGATATCGGTGGCGCGGCCGGAGCGCTGCTCGCGGCGTTGCCGGCCTTGCTGCGCGATCAGTGGCAGGTTCCCGAAGTGCGTGCGTACGACGCCACGGTGCTGGTGTACGCAGCGCTGAGTTTGCTGGTCGCTGTCTTGTACGCGCGGCTATCGGCGAAATCCGAGCGCGTGCCGGCCGCGCTGTCGCTGCATCATCTGGCGGACGCGCCGCCCGATATCAGGCGCGAAGTGCGCAAATTCTCGTGGCTGTCGGCGCTCGATGCGGTCGGCGGCGGCTTTATCGGTTCCGCGTTGATCGCTTATTTCCTGTACGTGCGCTTTGGCGTCAACGAGGCGGAGCTTGCGCTGTTGTTCGTCGCGGCACGCACGATGACGGTCTTGTCGCACTTCGCTGCCGCCTGGCTCGCAAGCCGCATCGGTCTGGTCAACACGATGGTGTTCACGCACATACCGTCCAGCCTGCTGCTGCTGACACTGCCGATCGCCCCGACGTTCGAAGTCGCGGCGGCGCTGTTCATCCTGCGCGAGGGACTGTCCGAAATGGACGTCCCCACGCGGCAGTCATACCTGATGGCGATCGTGCCGCCGCACGAGCGCGCATGGGCTGCCGGCATTTCCCAGCTTGCTCGCGCGGCGGGGCGGATGGTGTCGCCACTGCTGGCGGGCGCTGCAATGCAGGCGGGCGCGCTGTGGCTGCCGCTTGCCGCCGGCGCGGCGATCAAGATTGTGTATGACCTGATGCTGTGGCGCGCTTTCCGGCTGTTGAAGCCGCCTGAAGAGCAGCGCTAGTCGTTCGATCAACGCCGTCGTTCGATCAACGCTTGCGGGCGAGCGTCAATCCGTCGCCGATCGGCAGCAATGACATGTCGACGCGCGCATCGTCGCGCAGCTTCAGGTTAAGCGCCTGCAGCGCTGCAGTATCGGGGTCGTTGGACGCGTCGACCGGCTCCGTGACCTTGCCGCTCCACAGCGTGTTGTCGATCGCAATCAAGCCGCCCTGGCGCAACAGGCGCAGGCAGCGCTCGTAGTAGCCGTCATAGTTTGACTTGTCGGCGTCGATGAATGCGAAGTCGTAGCGTCCTTGCTCGCCGGCCGCAATCCGCGCGTCAAGTGTGTGCAGTGCAGGTTCGAGCACAAGGTGGATCTTGTCGGCCACTCCGGCGCGCTGCCAGTAAGGCCGGCCGACCCGCGTGAACTCATCGCTGACGTCGCAGGCGAGCACGGCGCCGTCGGCCGGCAACGCCAGCGCGACCGCCAGTGCGCTGTAGCCCGTGAAGACGCCGATCTCGATCGTGCGGCGAGCGCCGATCAGTTTGACCAGCAGCGCCAGCAACTGGCCCTGCTCGGGCGAGATCTGCATTCCCGCGCGGGGGTGGTCGCGCGTCGC
>JACMKK010000113.1 GCA_014380115.1 Luteimonas sp.
CGTGCTGCCGCTGCTGTGCTACCTGTACATCATGTACTACGGCTTGCGCGGCTCGCGCGTGAGGGATGTGCCGGCGGTGCGATAATCGCGCCATGAACAACGTCAACGGCGACGACAACGAGCACGGCAACGACAGGCACGGTAACGACGGGCACGACACCACGCACTTCGGTTTCCGCGAGGTGCCCACCGGCCAGAAGCAGAAGCTGGTCGGCGAGGTGTTCTCGTCGGTGGCCGGCAAGTACGACCTGATGAACGACCTGATGAGCCTCGGCATCCATCGGGTGTGGAAGCGCTATTTCGTCGCCACCGCGCAGGTCAGGCCGGGCGATCGCGTGCTCGACCTGGCCGGCGGCACCGGCGACATCGCCGCGCTGCTGAAGGATCGCGTCGGCGACACAGGCCAGATCGTGTTGGGCGACATCAACGCCGGCATGCTCACCGTCGGCCGCGACCGCATGACCGATCGCGGCAACGTGCGCGGCTTCGAGTACGTGCAATTGAATGCCGAGGCGCTGCCGTTCCCGGATGCGAGTTTCGACCTGGTCACGATCGCGTTCGGCCTGCGCAACGTCACCGACAAGGCCGCCGGGTTGCGCGAGATGTTGCGCGTGCTCAAGGTCGGCGGTCAGGCACGCGTGCTGGAGTTCTCGGAAGTGAAGGCGGACTGGTTCAAGCCGATCTACGACTTCCATTCGTTCAAGGTGCTGCCGCACCTGGGCAAGCTGTTCGCCGGCGACAGCGACAGCTACCAGTACCTGGCCGAATCGATCCGCCAGCATCCCCCGCAGGACGAACTCAAGGCCATGATGCAAACCGCCGGCTTCGCGCGCTGCGATTACAAGAACCTCAATGCCGGGATCGTGGCGATCCACACCGGCTATAAAGCCTGAGCGCTTGGTCGGCAAAGCAGTTCACGGCCGAGGCGTTAAACTCGCGGCCCCCGATCCCCCGTTAGGGCCGCCATGCGCTGTTTCCCGACCCAGTCCCGACTCCAGCTCCTCTTCCTGATCGCGTTGCCGCTCGCCGTGCTGCTGGGCGCAGGCTGCAAGCGCGACGCCGCCGGCGACAGTGCCGGCACGCCTGCAGCCAAACCCGTGCCCAACGTACGCACCATCGACGAACACTCCTACGCCGAACCCGGCGTGGTCACCACCACCGACCTCGCGCTCGACCTCAAGCTCGACTTCGACAGCAAGACCATTGCCGGCACCGCCACCTATACGCTGGACTGGAAGGACAAGTCGGCGACGCAGCTCGTCCTCGACACGCGCGACCTGACCATCGAAAAAGTCGAAGGCGAAACGGCGGCCGGGCAGTGGACCCCGCTGCAATATGCGCTCGCCGAGAGCGACAAGGTCCTCGGCAGCGGACTGATCATCCAGACGCCGGCACGCAACGCCCACGTGCGGATCGCCTACAAGACCTCGCCCGCTGCGTCCGGTCTGCAATGGCTCGAACCTTCGATGACCGAAGGCAAGCAGCAACCCTTCATGTTCAGCCAGTCGCAGCAGATCCATGCACGCTCCTGGGTGCCGCTGCAGGACACGCCCGCCGTGCGCTTCACCTATACCGCGCACGTCACCGCGCCGGCCAACGCGATGGTGCTGATGAGCGCCGACAACGATCCGGCCGCCGCGCGCGATGGCGACTACACGTTCAAGATGCCGCAGAAGATCCCCTCGTACCTGCTGGCGATCGCGGCCGGCGACCTGGTGTTCGAGCCGATCTCCAAGCGCAGCGGCGTGTGGGCCGAGCCGGCCATGGCCAAGAAGGCCGCCGCCGAGTTCGCCGATACCGAGAAGATGATCGAGACCGCCGAGAAGCTGTACGGCTCTTACCGCTGGGGCCGCTACGATATCCTCGTGCTGCCGCCGTCGTTTCCGTACGGCGGCATGGAAAACCCGCGCCTGACCTTCGCAACGCCGACGGTCATCGTCGGCGATCAGTCGCTGGTGTCGCTGGTCGCGCATGAACTCGCGCACAGCTGGTCCGGCAACCTGGTGACGTTCTCGAGCGCCAAGGACGCCTGGCTCAATGAGGGCGTGACCAGCTATGTCGAGAACCGCCTCGTCGAGGCCCTGTACGGCAAGGAACGCGCCGACATGGAAAGCGTCATCGCGCGCAACGAGTTGAAGGAAGAGTTCAAGACCGTCGATCCGAAACTGCAGGCGCTGGCGGTGAAGCCGGGCGTGCTGAAGGATCCGGACGAGAATTCCAGCGCCACGGTCTATGCCAAGGGCGCATGGTTCCTGCAATTCCTCGAACAGCGTTTCGGACGCGAGAATTTCGATGCGTTCCTGCGTGGCTACTTCGACCACTTCGCGTTCCAGAGCATCGATACGGCGCAGTTCGCCGCCTATGCCAAGGCCAACCTGCTCGACACATATCCGGGCAAGGTCACGCAGGCCGAGTTCGACGCCTGGCTGTACCAGCCCGGGATCCCGGCCGATGCGCCGCAGACGCTGTCGCCGCGCTTCGGCGTCGTCGATTCCGCGCGCCTGGCCTGGCGTGGCAGCGCGCAGTTGCCGCCGCCGGTGATCACCTCGCCGTGGACCACGCAGGAATGGCTGCATTTCCTCGACGGCATGCCCGAGACCCTGCGCATCGACCAGCTCGCGCAGCTCGATGCGGCCTACAAGTTCACCGGCACGCCGAACGGCGAGATCGCGCAGCGCTGGTACCCGCTGGCGGTGCGCAGCGGTTACATGCAGGCCAACAGCGGGCAGGCGCGCGAGGCCATCGCCGAATTCCTGCAGAGGGTCGGTCGCCGCAAGCTGATCATGCCGACCTACGAGGCGCTGGTGCAGACCGAACCGGGACTTGCATTCGCCAAGGAAGTGTTCGCGAAGGCGAAGCCGGGCTACCACCCGATCACGACGGGCACGGTGCAGAAGACGATCGACGAAGCCAAACCGAAGCCTGCGCCCGCTGCCGCGGCACAGCCCGCGTTGCAGCCGGTGCCTGACGATGCGGCGGACATTCAGGCATCGCCGCAGCAGGCATCGCCGCAGCAGGCGCCGCCCGCGGGCTGATCCTGATGCGCTGGAAGACAGCACTGTTCACGGCCGCCGTCCTGGCGGCCGTGTTGCTTGCGGTCTGCGTGATCGCATGGTGGCGCGATCCCTACGTGCTGGTGCGCGCGGAATATTCGCGCCAGCGCATCGCACTCGGACTGCAGCGCCACAGCGTGGTCATCGACGGCCAGCGCTGGGTCTACGTCGAGGGTGCCGCGGACCAGCCCGGCGCGCCGACCATCGTCATGTTGCACGGCTACACCGGCAGCAAGGAGAACTGGTATCGCCTCGCCGCGCGACTCGAAGGCCATTACCGTCTCGTCATTCCCGATCTGCCCGGTTGGGGCGAGAGCCAGCGAGTGCGTGATGCGGATTACGGCTATGCCGCGCAGGCCGCCAACGTCGCGGCCTTCATCCGCCGGGTCAGCGACCAGCCCGTCGTGCTGCTCGGCCATTCGATGGGCGGCGGCATCGCCGCGGTCGTGGCGGCGCGCTATCCGCGCGAAGTCGCGCGCGTCGGACTGCTCGACGCCTCCGGTGTGCGCTTCAAGGACAACCAGTTCGGCATCGACGTGTTGGCGGGAAAAAATCCGTTCGGCGTCACCGACGAGGCATCGCTCGAACACTACCTTGGCATCCTGTTCCACGATGCCAAGGCGCGGCCGCCGATCCCGTGGCCGGCTTCACTGGCGCTGATCGCGCATCGCCGCGCCGACGGCGCGTTCGAGCAGTCCGTGCTCGACCGCATCGGTCGCAGCGAGGCGCGCTTCCTGCCGGGCGACCTGGCGTCCAGGATCGCGCAACCGGCGCTGTTGCTGTGGTGCCGGCAGGACGCCGTGATCGATGCCAGCGCGATGGACCAATTCGCTGCGAAGATGCCGCAGGCCCGCAAGACGTTGCTGCAAGGCTGCGGCCACATGTCGCTGATGGAACAACCCGATGCGGTCGCCGCTGCGGTGACCGCCCTGATCGAGAAGGGCAGACCACGATGAAGACCGGATGGCTGTTGTGCGCGGCGTTGCTTGTTGCCGCATTGCCCGCGTGCAAGCGCGAGGACCCGCAGGTTGCGATCGCCGCGCAGGCCGCTGCGGCCGAACAGGAGGCGAAAGACGCCGCGGCCGCCTTCGACGATGCCGTGTCGAAGCAGAACTGGGCCCTGGCCAAGGCGCAGGGCGAGGTCTTGCTTGCCGAGCATCCGGACAGCGAAGCCGCCAGGCGCGTGCGCCCGCAACTCGAGGCAGTCATCGCCAAGGCCGATGCCGCGCGCGAAGGGCTACGCGCCGCGGGGCTGTGGAGCTACAACGCCGAACCGGTAAAGGGCGGCAAGCAGTTGTCGGCCGCGATCTACGCCAAGGAGGACGTCGACGTCGACGGCAGCGGCCCGAAGCCCGTGCGCCTGATCTTCCGCGACCATCCGTCGTGGGGCCGCAGCGCCTACCTCGTCCTGCAGGCCGGCGATTTCCGTTGCCCTGGCGGCTGCAAGGTGCAGGTCAAGGTCGACGATGCGTCAGCGAAGGCAATGGCCGCGACGCGCCCGAAGACCGACGAGGCGATCGCGATGTTCATCGAGGACGAACGCGCGTTGTGGCGCATGACGAACGGCGCGAAGGTGATTGCGATCGAATTTCCGACACGCGATGTCGGCAAGCGTACGGTGCTGTTCGAGGTGGCGGGGCTCGATCGCGGCAAGTTGCCGGCGTGGAAATAAAAAGGGCGCCGGTATCGGCGCCCTGGTTCCGGAGCAATGCGCGCGATGCGCCTTAAGCTCCGATGTCTTCCTCGATGTTGGTGAATACCGCATTGATCTCCACGCCCGGCGGGATTGAGCAGCTGTAGTTCAACGAGTTGGGGATAGGATTGCCGCCGTTATCGGCCACGTCGAAGGGCACGACTGCGAGAGCGCCGGCCGGAATCGGCACCGTCCTGGTGAAGAAAACGGCAGCGGCCTCGATGCCGCCGGCGGCCAGAGTGCAACTGATGTTGACCTGGGTGGCCGTTCGGTTGGTCACAACGACGCCATTGTAACCGTTCAAAGCTTCACTGTAGTCGTCGGCGCCCAGCGAACAGCTGATGAAGGCGCTGGCGGTGCCTTCGTTGGCGATGGCCAGCGGCCGTGCCCTGAGCTGGGTGGCGGAGACCGGCAGGTTGCCTTGGCAAGAACCTGCCGCGTGTTGCACCTGGGTACGGGCGTCGGTGATCGCGAACGCATTGCCCGTCATGAACAGCGCGGCGATTGCGCCCAGGAGCACGCTGGATATTTTGTTGGAGAAGTACATGCAATTCCTTTTTGGATGAAGGTTCGATGTTGTGACGACATCCATGTGGGCTCGACGTAGGCATACGACTTCCCTCTGGACGTTGAACTTCAACGGAAGAAGTGGCGCGCACCGGCCAAGACAGGACGAACTGCCGGATTGGAGCGACCTTCAGTCGCTGAGCGAGCCACTAAACCGTGGGCTCCATCCTTGCGCGAACATGCGGTGCACAGCCTCCATGAGCGTCGGCAGCGCATGCAATAGCAGAGCTGCTCACCGGTCGAGGCGGCCATGCAGTTCGGAGCCGAGGTCGAGTCGACCTGGCACCCGCAGCTCTGCGCTTTTGCCTGCAACCAACGATCGTTCGGCGGGAGCGTGCTTAGAGCGCGTATCCGAACTGCTGCCGGAACTGCTCGGCGAACTCGTCGTAATCGAAGCGCTGGTTCTGCGTGCCCGGATGTTCGACCTTCAATGCGCCCATCAGGTTGCCGATGCGGCCGATGGTCAGCCAGTCGAAGCCTTTCTCGATACCGAAGATCAGGCCCGCGCGGAAGGCATCGCCGCAGCCGGTGGGGTCGGTGACGCGGCGTTCGTGCGCGGGCGGAACGTCATGGACCTTGCCCTCGGCGTGGATCATCGCGCCCTGCGGACCGCGCGTGACGATGTAGGCCTTCACCTTGCCGGCGATGTCCTGTTCGCTCCAGCCGGTGCGCTCCTGCAGCAGGTTGGATTCGTAATCGTTGACGGTGACGTAGTCAGCCTGTTCGATGAACTGGCGCAGTTCGGCGCCGTTGAACAGCGGCATGGCCTGGCCGGGATCGAAGATGAAGGGGATGTTCCCTTCGAAAAATTCCTTCGCGTTCTGGATCATGCCCTCGCGGCCGTCCGGACTGACGATGCCGATCGTCACGCCGGCCACGTCGCGCACGTGGTTCTCGTAGCTGCGCATCATCGCGCCGGGGTGGAAGGCGGTGATCTGGTTGTTGTCCAGGTCGGTGGTGATGAAGGCCTGCGGGGTGAACAGCTCCGGGATTTCCTTGACCTGGTCGAGGCGGATGCCCTGTTCCTCGAAATACTCGCGATACGGCCCGAAGTCCTGGCCGACCGTGGCCATCGGCACGGGTTCGCCGCCGAGCAACTTGAGGTTGTAGGCGATGTTGCCGGCGCAACCGCCGAACTCGCGCCGCATGCGCGGCACCAGGAACGACACGTTGAGGATGTGCACCTTGTCCGGGAGGATGTGGTTCTTGAACTGGTCGGGGAACACCATGATGGTGTCGTAGGCCAGGGAACCGCAGATCAGTGCAGACATCGGCTTCGGCGCTCGGGCGGGAAAGGGCGGCTAGGGTAGCGGCTGGGGGGTAAGTGGGCCAGCAGCAGGGCTTTCCCTCGCCCCGCTTCGCGGGGTGAAGACGTGCCGCTGGCGAGCCATTGCCTCGCGCACGTCTGAACGCCCTCGCACGCAGGGCAAGGGCCGGGAGCAGAGCGAGGGTGCTCGCGTAGCGAGCGGGTGAGGGGTGTACGCCGGCATATCGCATCCACCGACCTGAAGCTTACGCCGCTCCGTTCGCCCCTCACCCGCCTTCGGCACCCTCTCCCCAACGATGAAGCTGTCGGGGAGAGGGGAGTGCAGGGGCCTCGCCGATCGCCAACCCGCAGCTTTACCCGCTTTATTCCTTGCCGCGCCTAGGTGCCGTTGCTAGTCTAGCCAGCTGTTTCACCACTCCATCACGGACATTCATCCCCCGATGTTCAAGAAGTTCCGCGGCATGTTTTCGAATGACCTGTCCATCGACCTTGGGACAGCCAACACCCTGATCTTCGTCCGTGGCCAGGGGATCGTCCTCAACGAGCCGTCCGTCGTCGCCGTCCGCCAGGACCGCGCCGGGGGCCACAAGTCCGTCGCCGCGGTCGGCAGCGAGGCCAAGCAGATGCTCGGCCGCACGCCCGGCAACATCACCACGCACCGGCCGATGAAGGATGGTGTCATCGCCGACTTCACCTATACCGAGGAGATGCTCAAGCACTTCATCCGCAAGGTGCACAAGTCGCGCTTCCTGCGGCCGAGCCCGCGCGTGCTGATCTGCGTGCCGTGCGGCTCGACCCAGGTCGAGAAGCGCGCGATCAAGGACTCCGCCCTCGAGGCCGGCGCGCGCGACGTGTCGCTGATCGAGGAACCGATGGCTGCGGCGATCGGCGCCGGCATGCCGGTCACCGAGGCCAGGGGCTCGATGGTCGTCGACATCGGCGGCGGCACCACCGAGGTCGCGGTGATCGCGCTCAACGGCATCGTCTATTCGCAGTCGGTGCGTATCGGCGGCGACCGCTTCGACGAGTCGATCATCAACTACGTGCGCCGCAACCACGGCATGCTGATCGGCGATGCCACCGCCGAGCGCATCAAGCTCGAGATCGGCTGCGCCTACCCGCAGCGGGAAGTGCGCGAGATGGAAGTCTCCGGCCGCCACCTTGCCGAAGGCGTGCCGAAGATGATCAAGATCACTTCGACCGAAGTACTCGATGCCTTGCGCGAGCCGCTGGCGGGCATCCTCAGCGCGATCCGGCAGGCGCTGGAACAGACGCCGCCGGAGCTGTGTGCCGACGTCGCCGAACGCGGCATCGTGCTGACCGGCGGCGGCGCGCTGCTGCGCGACATCGACCGGTTGATCAGCGAGGAAACCGGCCTGCACGTGCAGGTCGCCGACGATCCGCTGACCTGCGTGGCGCGCGGTGGCGGACGGGCGCTGGAGTTGCTCGACATGCATGGCAACGAGTTCTTCGCGTCCGAATAAACCAGAGCGGGAACGGAAAAGGGGAACAGGGGACAGGGAATGGCGCGCAAGCTTCGGACGTTGGCCCGCCCCTGCCGCCTCGTCGTCGTGATTCGATATCCGGTTGTCGCATGATGCGTTCCCGTTTCCGTCGCCGGTTGTCCTGACGTGCCTGCCTACGCCAGCCCCGTTGCCTCCCGTCCCGGCGAAGTCGCCGGGACGCTGCGGTTGTTGGCCTACCTGGCGCTGTCGGTCGCGTTGATCGTGTCCGACCATCGCGGCCACTGGCTGGCGCAGGTCCGCGCCCAGGCCGAAGTGCTGATCCAGCCTTTGTGGTGGCTGGCCGGATTGCCCGGGCGCATCGGCGACAACGTGCGCGACGATGCGTCGTCGCGTTCGCGGCTTGCCGAGGACAACCGCACGTTGCGCAACGCGCTGCTGATCATCGGGGCGCGCAATGCACGCCTGCAGGCGGCGGCGGAAGAGAACGCGCGCTTGCGCGGCCTGCTCGGCGCCGCGCAGCGCGGACGCCTCGACGTGCAACTGGCACCGATCCTAGACATCGACCTCGATCCCACGCGGCAGCGGCTGGTGCTCGACCTCGGCAGCCGCGACGGCGTGAGCATCGGCCAGAGCGTGATCGATGCCGGCGGCCTGCTTGGACAGATCATCGCGGTCACGCCGACCACGGCCACCGTGCTGTTGCTGACCGACCCCGACCACGCGGTGCCGGTCGCGGTCGCGCGCAGTGGCGTGCGCCTGGTCGCCTACGGCCGCGGCGACCGGCTCGAACTGGCCAACGTGCCGCTGTCGAGCGACGTGAAGGCGGGTGACGCGGTCGTCACCTCGGGTCTGGGCGGACGCTTCCCGGCCGGTTTCCCGGTCGGCACGATCGGCCCGTTGCGACCCGACGACAGCCGCGCCTTCCTGGTCGGTACGCTGACACCGGCGGCGCAACTCGATCGTGGTCGGGATGTGTTGTTGCTGCGACATGTGGATATGCCGAACGCAGCTTCTCCGCCTGCGCCCGGCGCTCGCACGGGTCTGGAGGGGGCGCCATTGGATCGAGCGGCAGCGTCAACTGTTGTTCGCCTGGAGCCGGCAGCTTCGGATACGAAGACACCCCGCCCCAACCCTCCCCTGCAGTCGCAGGAGAGGGAGCGAGTGCCGGAGCCGACGCGATGAGCCGCCTGCGCAACCAGTGGGTGCTTCCGGTCAGCGTGTTCGTCGCACTGCTGCTGGGCCTGCTGCCGCTGCCGGAGTTGCTGCAGCCGCTGCGCCCCTACTGGCTGGCGCTGGTGGTCGCGTACTGGGTGATCGAGGATCCGGATCGTGCCGGCCTCGGCTTCGCCTTCGCGCTCGGCCTGATCGCCGACGTCGCCTTCGGCGGCCTGCTCGGCGAGCAGGCGCTGCGCCTGGTGGTGATGACCTTCATCCTGCAGCGCTTCCGCTCGCAATTGAGATTTTTCCCGCTGTCGCAACAGGCGCTGGCGATCGGCGGGCTGCTGCTCAACGACCGCGTGGTCAGCGCCGCGGTGCACCTGGCGCTCGGCGAACCGCAACTGCCGTGGATGTTCTGGTGGGCGCCGCTGCTGGGCATGTTGCTGTGGGCGCCGCTGTTCCTGATGCTCGATGCGCTGCGGCTCGACCGCCGCCGGGGTTGAGCGATGGGCTCGAGGCCGCGCCGCCGCCAGATCAGGAACCAGGTCGCCGAAGCGACCCAGTTCCGCATTCGCGCCGCGATCGGGTTCGCCAGCGTCCTGCTGGCGCTCGGCGGATTGGCGCTGTGGTACTTCAAGCTGCAGGTCATCGACCATGCCGACTACGCCACGCGCTCGCAGGCCAACCGCATCAAGCCGCGGCCGGTGGTGCCGGGACGCGGGTTGATCTACGACCGCAAGGGCCGCGTCCTGGCCGACAACATTCCGGCCTATCGCATCGACGTGGTGCCGGAAAACGCCGGTGATCCGAAACAGCTCATCGCCTCGCTGTCGCGGATCATCGCGCTGTCGCCGGCCGACATCGCTGCGTTCGAGGCCGCGCGCAAGTCGACGCGCGGTTTCCGCGCGATCCCGCTGCGGCTGCGCATCAGCGACGACGAGGCCGCGCGCTTCGCGGTCGACCGCTGGCGCTATCCCGGCGTCGACCTGGTGCCGTACCTGACGCGCCGCTACCCGCATGGCGACCTGTTCGCGCACGTGATCGGCTACGTGGGGCGCACCGACGAAGGCGACCTGAAGAAGTACGGCGAGAACCAGGCCCTGTACGCGCACACCGGTCGCACCGGCATCGAGCGCTACTACGACGAAGCGCTGCGCGGCAGCATCGGTTACGAACAGGTCGAAACCAATGTCGAAGGCCGTGCGCTCAACACCATCGGCCGCGTGCCGGCGACGCCGGGCGCGGACCTGCGCCTGAGCCTGGACCTGGACCTGCAACGCGCGATGGTGATGGCGTTCGGCGATCTCGAAGGCTCGGCCGTCGCGATCGATCCGCGCAGCGGTGGGATCCTGGCGATGGTGAGCCTGCCGAGTTACGACCCGAACCTGTTCGTCAACGGCATTTCCCACGCCGATTTCAGGCGCCTCAACGACAACCCATCGCGACCGCAGTTCAATCGCCTGGTGCTTGGTGGCGTGGCGCCCGGCTCGACGATCAAGCCGCTACTGGCGCTGGCCGGCCTCGACAGCGGCGTGCGCAAGCCCGAGGACAAGACCCTGTCGACCGGCAGCTTCCGCCTGCCCGGCATGCGCGGTCGCGGCTGGGGAGACTCGCATACTCACGGTCACGGCTGGACCGACGCGCGCAAGTCGATCGCCGATTCGGTCAACACCTACTACTACAGGCTCGCGCAGGACATGGGCGTGGAGCGCTTCGATACCTACCTGGCGAAGTACGGCTTCGGCAAGCCGACCGGCATCGACCTGGCCGGGGAAATCGAAGGCATCCTGCCGTCGCCCGCCGCCAAGGCCAAACTCGTCGGCGAACAGTGGTATCCGGGCGATCTGATCAACGCCGCGATCGGCCAGGGCATGTGGAAGGTGACGCCGCTGCAACTCGCGCGCGGCACCGCCGCGATCGCCGACGACGGCCGGCTGCGGCGCCCGCACCTGGTCGCCGCGCAACGGACCGGCTTCAACTCGGCGTGGCAATCGCTGCCGCAACCGCAGCCGGTGCGCATCAGCGATCGTGCCGACAACCTGCTCGTGGTCCAGGAAGGCATGCAGATGACGGTGCACGGGCCGGGCGGCACCGCGCGCACGATCGGCATCGGTAGTCCCTATCGCATGGCCGGCAAGACCGGTACCGCGCAAGTGGTCAACCGGCGCATCGCCGGGATCAATCCGAAATCGCTGCCGATGCATCAACGGCACCGTGCCTTGTTCGTCGGCTATGCGCCCGCTGAAGCGCCGACGATCGCGGTCGCGGTCGCGGTCGAAGGCGGTGGTTATGGCTCGAGCACCGCCGCACCGATCGCGCGCAAGATCCTCGACGCCTGGCTGCTCGGCAAGATGCCGGAACCTGATCCGAAGGCGATCCCGCTCGGCGCCGTGCCGGTCGGCGTCTTCGCCAATGTCGTCGGTACGCCGGCCGCAACCGGCGTTGTCGCATCCGACGTGCAGGCCGGCAATGCAACCGTCGCCCCGGCGCTGCAGGCGCCGCGTTGAACGTCATCCTGCGCTGGTTGTTCGACATCGCTGCACGCTTCACGCGCACGCTCGACTGGCCGCTGTGCGCTGCGCTCGTCGCGTTGATGGGCATCGGCCTGGCCGTGCTGTACAGCGCCGGCAACGAGAGTCCGCGCCTGGTCATGGCGCAGGGCGCGCGTTACGCGATCGGCCTCGTCGCCATGTGGGCGCTGTCCCGCGTGCCGCCCAAGCGCCTGCGCGCCGTTTCGCCGCTGCTCTACGGTGCTTCGCTGCTGCCGTTGTTCGCGGTCCTGCTGGTCGGCACCGGACGCAGTGGCCAGCACTGGATCAATCTGGGCGTGTTCTATTTCCAGCCGGCGGAGCTGCTGAAACTGAGCCTGCCGATGATGGCGGCCTGGCAGCTGGACCGCGAAATGCTGCCGCCGCGCTTCGCCACCGTGCTGGCGAGCGCGGTGATCATCGCCATCCCGACCGGACTGATCCTGCTGCAGCCGGACTTCGGCACCGCGATGCTGGTCGCCTCGAGCGGTGCCTTCGCGCTGTTCCTGGCGGGGCTGTCCTGGTGGTGGTTGCTGGCCGCGCTCGGCGGCGTCGCCGCGGCCGCGCCGGCGGCGTGGTTGTGGCTGCTGCGGCCTTACCAGAAGGACCGCATCCTGACCTTCCTCAACCCCGAGACCGATCCGCTCGGTACCGGCTGGAACATCATCCAGTCGAAGATCGCGATCGGCTCCGGCGGCCTGACCGGGCAGGGCTGGGGACAGGGCACGCAGGCGCATCTCGATTACTTGCCCGAACACACCACCGATTTCATCTTCGCGGTCTTAAGCGAGGAGTTCGGCTGGCTCGGCGTGGCGACGGTGCTGGCGCTGTACCTGTTCGTGATCGGACGCTGCCTGTGGATCGCCAGCGAGGCGCGCGACACCTATTCGCGCCTGATCGCCGGCGCGCTCGGGCTGGCGTTCTTCGTCTACGTGATCGTCAACGGCGGCATGATCTCCGGCCTGCTGCCGGTGGTCGGCGTACCGATGCCGCTGTTGAGTTATGGCGGCACGGCGGCGGTGTCGTTGCTGGCGGGGCTCGGCGTGGTGATGGCGGTGCAGGCGCATCGGCCTGTTCGCGGGTGACGGATGTGCGTTGAAGGCCCGGGTTCAACATGGCCTTGTCGACCAGCGACGAATTGAAAACGAGTGCGCCGCGCATTCGCCGTTGAGCGATCTGCTCAACGCCTAGCCATTGCCAACCTGCAACCCCAGCAAAACACACGCCATTTCGCGGGTTCTGCGTGGTTCCATCGCCGTGCTACCCTCGCGCCGATGATCCGACGCGCCTTTTCCCGCCATTTTTCGTTATTCATGATGTCGCTGGCACTGTCCGCCTGCGCGACGCAGGTGCCGCCGCCGAAATCCGCCGCGATCATGCCGGCGGCAACCCTGGCACCGTCAGCCACCGCAGCAACGCAGGCAACCGCGATGGCGCCGATCACCGCGGCACCGCCGAGCGTGCTGCTGCCGCCGATTCCGCAGCCACCGGAACGTCCGCTGGCGCCGCCCGCGGTCACCGATGCGGCGATCCCGCAACCACAGCGCGTCGAAGCTTTCGTCGACTACACCGCGCAAGCCTACAACGTCGCGCCGCAGCGCATCCGCGATGCGCTGGCGCAGGCCGAGTACAAGCAGAACATCATCGATGCGATCTCGCGACCGGCCGAGGGCGTCAAGCCCTGGCGCGACTACCGCGTGATCTTCCTCAACGATGCGCGCATCGACGGCGGTCGCGCCTTCTACGCGCAGCATCGCGATGCGCTCGAACGCGTCGCCACGCAGACCGGCGTGCCGGCCGAATACATCGTCGCGATCATCGGCGTGGAAACCAACTACGGCAAGATCACCGGCAACTACCGCGTGCTCGACGCGCTGTACACGCTCGCATTCGGTTATCCGAAGCGGGCACCGTTCTTCGCCGGCGAACTCGCGCAGCTGTTCGCATTGACGCAGGAAGAGAAGCAGCTCGACCTGATCACGCTCAACGGCAGTTACGCGGGGGCGATGGGCATGGGCCAGTTCATGCCATCGAGCTATCGGCTGTGGGCGAAGGATGGCGACGGCGATGGCCGCCGCGACCTGCTGACGCACACGCCCGACGTGTTCGCCTCGATCGCGAACTATTTCGTCGTGCATGGCTGGCAGCGCGGCGGCCCGGTGGCCGCGCGCGCAGTACGCGACGCGACGGCTGCGGATTTCGCTCCCGGCAACGTCGAACCGGTTTATCCGCTCGCCGATCTCGCCTCGCGCGGCTATCGCCCGCAGTCGGGCGAGCCGGTCGCCGAAGGCGCAACGCTGCTGTCGCTCGATGGCGAGCTCGGCAAGGAGTACTGGCTCGGCTACCGCAATTTCTACGTGATCACGCGCTACAACCGCTCGCCGATGTATGCGTTGTCGGTGCATCAACTGGCGCAGGCGATCCGTGCCGGCGCAGGCGTCGCGGCGCGATGATCCGGCGCGACACGCTGCCGGCGCTGCTCCTGCGGTCATGTGTGCGGCAGTCATGTGCGGTGCTGTCATTGGCGCTGCTGCTCGTGGCATGCAGCGGAGCGCCGAAGAAAGCGACGCCATCGACGGCGAAGACGGTGTCTTCGCCATCCGCCGCAAGACCGGCCACGGGCGCGAGAAAATCGCCCTACGCACCTGCGCAGGAAGACCCGAGCAAGCGCGGCGACTACACGCGCGGCGGCCTGTACGCACCGCATATCCAGGACAGCGCGCCCGGCGAGATCCCGGACGTCGATGCGATTCCAGAACCCGAGGTGCACGCCGAACCACGTTCGCGCTATGGCAACCGCTCGCCTTACGCCGTGCTCGGCAAGTCGTACACCGTGCGCGATACGCCCGAGGGTTACGTCGAACAGGGACTCGCCTCGTTCTACGGCAACAAGTTCCATGGCCGCAAGACTTCGAACCTCGAGGTCTACGACATGTACGCCTTCACCGCGGCGCACAAATCGCTGCCGCTGCCGAGCTTCGCGCGCGTGACCAACCTGTCCAATGGCAAGTCGGTCGTGGTGCGCGTCAACGACCGTGGCCCGTTCCATGCCGGCCGCGTCATCGATCTCAGCTACGCGGCGGCGGTGAAACTCGGCGTGCATCGCACGGGGACCGCCAGAGTCGAAGTGCGTGGCTTGAGCCCGGGCGAGAATGCGCGCGAGCCTTACGATGCCGTCGCCGCACGCGCTGCGGAGCGGGCGCCTTCCGCCGCGTCGCCGCCGAATGCATCGTCCGCACTCGTGTTGCCGCCAGGCGTGCGCATCGCCACCGGCAAGCCGCAACCCGCGCCGGGTTCGGCGATCGACAAGTTCGTCGA
>JACMKK010000114.1 GCA_014380115.1 Luteimonas sp.
CGATCACCTCGAGAGCGAACAGATCCGCAAATTCGGCTTCCGCTTCTTCTTTTCAGAGGGCCGCAACGACATCGATCGCTGCACCGAACTCGGCGTCAGCGAACTGCTGCCGACGCCGTCGTGGCAGCTCGATCGCGGTCGTTTCGAAAACTTTCTCGGCGAACAGGCGCGCGCGCTGGGCGTGGCGTTCGAGGACGGCGCGGTCGTGCGCGACATCGAACTCAACGGCGATCGGTCGCATGTCGTCTCATTCGAACAGGCCGGTGAATCGCGGCGCATCGAGGCGCGCTGGCTGGTGGATGCCTCCGGCCGCGCCGGCCTGCTCAAGCGTCAGCTCGACCTTGCCCAAGGCAACGACCACGACGCCAATGCGGTGTGGTGGCGCGTGGACGGCTTCGTCGATCCCAACCAGTGGTCCGACGACGCGCAATGGCTGGCGCGCTGCACGCCGCCGGATCGCTGGCGTTCGACCAACCACATGTGCGGGCCGGGCTACTGGTTCTGGCTGATCCCGCTGGCTTCGGGCGCGCACTCTCTGGGCATCGTCTGCGACGCGAAGATGCATCCGCTCGAGACCATGAACACGCACGACAAGGCCATGGCCTGGCTGCGCGAACACCAGCCGCAGGTCGCCGCCTCGCTCGACAAGCCCGAGCACAAGCTGCAGGACTTCCTGTTCCTGCGCCATTTCTCCTACGGCTGCAAGCAGGTGTTCTCCGCCGACCGCTGGGCGCTGACCGGCGAGGCCGGGCTGTTCCTGGATCCGTTCTACTCACCTGGCAGCGACTTCATCGCGATCAGCAACACCTACATATGCGACCTGATCGCGAGGGACCGCGCCGGTGGGTCGTTCGCGCCGTATGCGCAGATCTACCAACAGCTGTACGTCTCGTTCTACGAGAACACGCTGACCCTGTACCAGGACCAGTACCCGTTGTTCGGCGACGCGCAGGTGATGCCGATCAAGGTGATTTGGGATTACACCTTCTACTGGGCGCTGTTGGCGCCGCTGTTCTTCGGCAGACGCCTGACCGATATCGCGCTGCTCGGCAGGCTGCGCCCGCAGTTCATGCGCGGCAGCGAGCTGAACCTCGCGGCACAGGCCCTGCTGCGCGAATGGGGCGAACGCAACACCGCGCCGCTGGAGCCCGACGGGCGCATGCTCGACCAGTACCTCATCGGCTGGTTCCACGAGATGAACCGCGCGCTCAGCGACGAGCTGGACGATGCCGCGTTCGTGCGGCGCATCGGCGACAACGTGGCGCGCATGGAATGGCTGGCCATGGAGATGCTGCTGCGTGCGCGCCAGGAGCATCCTGCGATTGGCGACCAGGGCCTCGATGCGCTGCTGGCGGGCGCCGACGCGCAGACGCCATCACTCTCCGCGCAGTGGTACGCCGAAGTGGCGTGAAGCGCTGGGCCCTATAGCGGGTCGTTTCACTGAACGGCGATGCACAACGACCTTCTGATAGCAGCCTGTCCCAGGTATCCACATGCACAGTCCGCTCCTCTTGCAGCTGGTCATCATTCTGGCCACCGCGCGCGCATGCGGCCTGGTGCTGCGCCACCTCGGGCAGCCGGCGGTGATCGGCGAGATGGCGGCGGGCATCGTGCTCGGGCCGATAGTGTTCGGCGCGCTGTTTCCTGGGTTCCATGCCGAACTGTTCGCGAGGGATTCGCTGCCGGCGTTGTCGTCGCTGTCGACGCTGGGGCTGGTGCTTTTCATGTTCATCGTCGGCGCCGAACTGCGCGCGCCCGACGGCGTGCGCGCACAGCTGAAGGCGGCGGGTGCGGTCGGTGCGCTGGGCGTGCTATTGCCGATGGCGCTCGGCATCGGCATTTCGCCATCGTTGTACCCGGCGTTGGCGCCGGCCGGTGTCGGATTCTGGCCTTTCGCGTTGTTCATGGCGGCGGCGATGTCGATCACCGCGTTTCCGGTGATGGCGCGCATCCTCAAGGATCGCGGCATGACGCAGACCAAGCTCGGCCGGCTGGCGTTGAGCTCGGCCGCGCTCGCCGACGTGTTCGCATGGATCATGCTGACGTTCGTGGTCGCGCTGACCGGCTCGGGCGAAGGCTATGTCGGCTTCGCCAAGACCACACTCGGGCTGGTGGCGTTGGCCGTGATCGTGTTCGGCGTGCTCAAACCGCTTTACGCCTGGTTGCTGCGCAAGCATGCGACCGACGGCAGGCCGTCGCCAATGCTGCTCGCCGCGATCCTGGTCGGTGCGCTCGCCTGCGCTGCGCTCACCGAATGGCTGGGACTGCACGCGGTGTTCGGCGCGTTCCTGTTCGGCGCCTGCCTGCCGCGCGACGACCGCTTGCTGCAATACCTCGTCGAACGCATTGAAACTGTCGCGCTCGTGCTGCTGATGCCGATCTTCTTCGCGCTGGCGGGATTGAACACCACGGCCGACGCCTTCAGCGCCGCCGGCCTGGGTGCGCTGGGGCTGATCATCGCCGCCGCGGTGATCGGCAAGGTCGCCGGCGGCGCGGCCGGCGCGCGCATCGCCGGTTATAGCTGGCGCGAGAGCCTGGCCACCGGTTCGCTGATGAACGCGCGCGGGCTGATGGAACTGATCGTGATGAAGGTCGGCCTCGACGCCGGCCTGATCGGCCCGGAGTTGTTCACCATGCTGCTGGTGATGGCATTGCTGACCACGGTGATGACTGGGCCTTTGCTGATCCTGTTCGCGGGACGCCACGTCGACGCGGCGGCGAGCGCCAAGTCGTCTTCGGTGATTTGATAGAGCCGGGCTCTCGCGCCAACCCTCTCCCGTGAACGCGAGAGGGAGCGATCACTTCGCCCCGCTCACCACGCGCCGCGAGTCAGTTGCGCGGTGGCGGTGGCGGTGGCGGTGGCGGTGCGGCTTCGATCGGCGGTGGATTGGCAACGTAGATCGCGACGCCACGCGCGAACTTCTGCCGCGGGCTGATGCTCACGCCGACGCCGCCGCTGCTGAAGCTGTTGCCGCTGCCGCTGACGCGGCCGCCGCCGGCACCCACGCTCATGCCGCTGCCGCCGTGACCGTCCTCGGTGCCCTGGAACAGCACGCCGTTGGCGCCGAGCTTGGCCGCCTCGACGCGCAGCTTGCCGATCACGGAATTCATCTTGTTCTGCTCGCCGTAGGTGAACGCACCGCTGTTGCTTTCCAGCAACGCGATCTCCTCATAACCGTTCGGTGGGGGCGCGAAGTACACGCGCACTTGCGACGGATCGATCGCCGGGCGCGGCGTGCCGGTGAGGATATGGCCGCTGGCGCAGGCGGCCAGCATCGTCGTGAACATCAGGATGGACAGCATGCGGATCATCGCGAACTCTCCTCGGCAAAAAGACCCTGCGGATGCAGTGATCGTACGCGCCTGCGGTCGGCGGGGGATGATTGACGTTGGACGTTCGTCAGGTAAATGAACGCACATGTCGCCGCCCGCATGCGAGGGGTGGTCGACCCCCGCCCCGGCGCCTCGCCACCTCATGCCATGCCGCCATTGACGCCGATCACCTGGCCGGTGATGTAGCCGGCATCGGCACCACACAGGAACCGCACGAGTGCGGCGACCTCGTCCGGCGTCCCGGCGCGACCGGCAGGCACGATCTGCTTGATCTGGCTTTCGTCGAACGCCTGCGCCGTCATGTCGCCGGCGATCACGCCGGGCGCAACCACATTGACCGTGATGCCGCGGCTGGCCATCTCGCGCGCGAGCGATTTCGAAGCGCCATGCAGCGCCGACTTCGCCGCCGCGTAATTGGTCTGGCCACGGTTGCCGAGCACGGCCGCGACCGACGACACGCTGACGATACGGCCCCAGCGCGTGCGCGCCATCGGCAGCAGCAACGGTTGCGTGACGTGGAAGAAGCCGTGCAGGGAGACGTCGATGACCCGCTTCCACTGCAACTCGGTCATGCCGGCCATCGCCGCGTCGTCGTGGATGCCGGCATTGTTGACCACGACCTGGATCGGGCCATCCGCCAGCAGCGCATCGAGCGCAGTGCGTGCGGCAGCGCCATCGGCGACATCGAACGCGACCGCCTCGGCGCTGCCGCCCGCACTGTGGATGCCGTCGACGACGGCATCGGCGCGTGCACGGTTGCGGTTGGCGTGGACGATGACGTGCAGGCCGTCGGCGGCGAGCTGGCGGCAGATCGCGCTACCGAGGTCGCCGCTGCCGCCGGTGACGACGGCGCGTTTGCGGGGGAGCTGGTTCATGAGGCGATGCTAGCGGATGTCATGAACCGCCGTGCACAGCGCGCCGTGCACGCCGTCATGCCTGCAGCATCACCGCTGCGCGCCCTTCGGCCAGCAGCAGACCGGCGTGGCGGATATGAAATGCATATTGCTGGCTGCCCTCGCCTTCGACCAGCACCTCGGCCTCGCATTCGAGGGCGCCCGGCAGATCGTCGATGCGCGCGA
>JACMKK010000115.1 GCA_014380115.1 Luteimonas sp.
ACACTGCGCAAGGCGCTCAAGGGCCGTCCCGCGCTCAACCTCGACATCACCGGCAGCTACGACGCGGCGGCGGATCTCGATGCCGTGCGTGACCAGACGCTCACCAAGCAGGTGCGTTTCCGCCGCTGGGAGGAATTGCGTAAGGAAAATCCGAATACGCCGCCCGCGTCCGAGATCGTGGTGACGCCCGAGGACGAGATCCGCATCATCGGCCTGTTCATGGCCGAGCGTTATCCGGCCGGCGTGCCTGCTCCGACGGTGGACGGCACGCTGCCTCCGCCGGCTCCGCTCTATAGGTCGATGACCCCGGCCGCGCCCGCCAAGCAGCCGGTGCGCCTCGTCAGTCGTCGCTCGGGACGGGTGTTTGATTCGCGTGTTTACACGACCCCGGCCAAACCGAAGGTCGAGCCGGTCAAGCCGGTGGCTATAGTGCTTGCCACCGGCGACGCCGCGGCCACCGCCGCTACCCCCGGTGCCGCGCCTGCGCTCACACTGGCCGATGCCCGCCGTGCGCTGGCGAGTGGAATTCCGGTGCTACCAGAAGATCTGCTTAAGCTTGCCGATGCGCGTGCACAACGCGTGCGCGACGCGCTGCTAGCCAACGGCGAGATCGACGCCGGCCGCCTCTTCCTCACGCCGCCCGCGCCGGAGGGCAAGGGGACGCGGGTGTTTCTACAATTGCGCTGAACACACGATGTCGAATGAAACGCTTCCTTTGGGTGCGCCTCTGCCGGACTGGGTGCCGCCCGTCCGTCCGGCTCGGGAGCGGTTGACCGGCCGCACTTGCCGTCTGGTGCCTCTGGATGCGGCCTTGCATGCCGATGCGTTATTCGATGCCAATGCGGCGGACGTTGCCGGGCGTATGTGGACCTATCTGCCCTACGGTCCGTTTGCGACGCGCGCCGATTATCGCGCGTGGGTGGTCGCTGGCGCGGTGTCGGCCGACCCGCTGTTTTTCGCGATTGTTGATCAGGCGACCGGCCGTCCGGTGGGAGTGTCGGCCTACCTGCGCATTGATCCGGCCAACGGCGTGATCGAAATCGGCCATCTGGCCTATTCGCCGTTGCTGCAGCGCACGACTGCGGCGACCGAGGCGATGTATCTGATGATCCGCCGGGTGTTCGACCTCGGCTACCGTCGTTGCGAGTGGAAATGCAATTCACTCAACGCACCCTCGCGCGCCGCCGCGCTGCGACTCGGTTTCACCCCTGAAGGCACGTTCCGGCAGGCGATGGTGGTGAAGGGACGCAGCCGTGACACCGACTGGTTTTCGATCATCGACACGGAATGGCCTGCCCGCCGCGCGGAGTTCGAACGATGGCTCGCTCCTGACAATTTCGATGCAGACGGCCGCCAACGCGCGCCGCTCCGCATGCCCAGCTTATGAACTGTCGTCCGCACTGCGGCGCCTGTTGCATCGCGCCCTCGATCACCTCGCCGATTCCCGGCATGCCCAACGGCAAGCGGGCGGGCGAACGCTGCGTGCAGTTGTTGCCGGACATGCGTTGCGCGATCTTCGGCCGGCCCGAGCGTCCGGCGTTCTGCGCGAGCCTGCGGCCGACCGAGGAGATGTGCGGTGTGAACACGGCGGAGGCGATGGCGCACCTCGCCGCGCTGGAGCTAGCGACGAGGCCGTGAGTGTTGGGCGAACAGCCTCGTTACCTCGGCTGCTA
>JACMKK010000116.1 GCA_014380115.1 Luteimonas sp.
AGGCGAGGCCGCGGCCGACGAGATCATCGCGCAGCGGCATCGCCGCAGGCGAGGCCGCGGCCGACGAGATCATCGCGCAGCGCTATGCCGCCACCGCCACGGGCCTGGTGCCGATCGACGGCTCGGGCTCGCCCCACTCGCCGCCGTATACGCTGCCGCCCGGGCTCGGCGTGCACCAACCCACGCCGGCGCCGGAGTTTCCCGCTGTGACCCTTCCGGCCTTCACCGGCTGGTCCGCAGTCACGCCGTTCGCCCTCGACAGCGCGACGCGGTTCCGCGCGCCGCCGGGCAAGATCTTCAAGTTGAACAGCCTGCGCTACGCCTTGGAGTACGAGTTCGTGAGGTACGTTGGCGACGCGCGCGTGCGCGGCGGGCGGCCCAATTCGCAAGCGAGCGACATCCCGCGCTTCTGGGTCGGCGGCGGGCTCGACTGGAACGCGAACGCACGCGTCGTCGTCGCCAACCGCGGCCTGGGCCGCTGGAAGCAGGCACGGTTGTTCGCACTGCTCAACATCGCCGTCTCCGACACGCACGTCACCAACCTGGAGAGCAAGTATTTCTACAACTTCTGGCGCCCGGTGACCGCGATCCGCTGGGCCCACGACGGCAATCCGCTGACGCGGAGCGATGCAACCTGGCGGCCGTTCCTGCAGACGCCGCCGTATCCGGACTACCCCTGCGCTTCCACCGGCATGACCGGCGCCGCCGCGCAGACCTTGCGGCGTTTCTTCCACAGCGATGCGCTCCCCTTCACGCGGACTGTCAATGCACCGGCCACGCCGCTGCCGGCGCCGCTGATCGAATTGCCGCCGAAGACCCTCACCCGCAGCTATGCCAGGCTCACGCACGCGGAAAACGAGCAGGCCATCGGTCGCGTGTACGCCGGCATCCACTTCCTCGAGCCATGCACCGCCGGCCTGCGCATGGGCAACCAGGTGGCGGACTGGGTGTACTCCCGCTACTTGCGCCCGAAATAAGAGCGCCGATGCGTGCCGGGCGCAGTGCCCGGCACGCGTCATGGGGCGGGTCCATGCAGTGAGCGAAACGTTTCAGCAAGAAGATGGCGTCAGGGACAATTTGACCTACCAGAAATTGTCTCTGACACCATTTCGTGTGTCGGCTTGCTGACGCTTGCCTCCGACCCCTTTCATTTCGGGTGCGCAGGCTGGCTTCCGGGCGGATAGCGCGACGACGCCGTCAGCCTGCGTTTGCCTACTTCGAGTCCGCGGCGGGAACCGTGTTCACCATCCACGGCACGCCGAACCGGTCGACCAGGCTGCCGTAACCCGGCGACCAGAAGGTCTCGGCGAAGTCCATGACCACCTTGCCGCCTTCTTTTAGCGCATCGAACCAGCGACGCGCCTGGTCGGCGTCTTCGGTATGCAGGGTGACGTCGAAGCCATTCTTGGGCTTGTCGATGTTGGACGCCCACTCCTTGTCCATGTCCGCCCCCATCAGCGCCTGGTCGCCGACCTCGAGCCAGCAATGCATCAGCCAATCCTTGTACTTCGCATCGTTGATCGGCATGTCCGGCGGTGCCTCGCTGTACGGGTGGGCAGCAGTGATCTTGCCGCCTAGTACTTTCGCGTAAAACTCGAACGCCTCGCGGCACTCGCCGCGGAAGCTGAGACTGGTCACGATCTTCAAGACAAATCCTCCTTTGCATTTTCGGGGCGACACGACCAACCGATGAGCGGATGCCCACCCGCGGCCTTGCCGGCGTCGCACGTTGCCATACCGCTGTTTACGGCCGCATGACGGGCCGATGCGCTGGCGCGCCAGCGAAGGCCTGTGGATCAGGGTGAAAGTGGTGTCAGGGACCATTCAATCTGCGCCGCAATTGTCCCTGGCACCTTTTCAGCGTTGGTCTTCGGCGCATTGAAGGCGAGCGCCCGCTCGGTCCCGATGAGCGATCCATTGGAAATGCGTTAATCCGTGGGGCCAATGGCCCCACGCTACGGAAATTTGCCTGGTACCAATGGGCGCCTGATCTGACGAATGCGCGCGGGACAAATAGGATCAACGCGGCGCATGTCGTCATCGCTGCTGAAAGCCATCTTGCCGACCTTCGAGCCCGTCTAGGGCGGACTACGAATGCGCCTTACGGCCTTGTCTTCCGCGGACCCTTCTTTTGCGGCCATATCACGCCAGCGCGCCAAGTGAAGCTGCCCGTTCTCATCGTGGCCGTCCCAGGCAGGCCCTGCCGTTGGCTCGATTACACCAACCGTGCAGAGGGCCGGCGTGTCCAACGAGGTTGGTAAGTCGTCCTGGCAAAGAAGCAAGGTGAGCTCATGGCTACCGTGGAATATTCCTTCTTCAGCGTGATGTTCGGCATCGGTCCTGGCGGAGTGGTCGGTGTCACATGGAGCCATCCGGGGTTCGACTACGGCGACGCGATCACCGTGACGGCGCACCCCATCCGCGCCATCCTGGCTGTGCAGAACCTGCGGGTCTTCCGCGATGGAAGCCAGGTGAGACTCGCATTCGAGGTAGTGAATGTCGGCACCCGGCCGGAAATCGCATTCGGCGTGGGTTTGGGCTGGGTCGACCGCTAACTGGAGCAGCATGATGAAAACCTGGGTGCACCGCGACGCGAAAGGCCATGTCCTGGCAGTGGTCGCGTCTGACGATTCGGAACGTGGGGAATTGTCGTTGGTCCTCGAGGAAGCAGCGGTCGTGAGCGAGATCGACTGCGCTGGTTTCGACGACCCGCGCGACTTCGATCAGCTGCAGAGACTCATGTCGATGCCGGACATCGCCAGCTGATCCACGTCCGCTACGGAATTCGACGCCGACGCCTTTCAAGAAGATGGCGTCAGGGACAATCTGACCCGCCAGACATGGTCCCCGACACCTTTTCCTTGGCTATCAGAATTCCACCGCCCCAATATCCGCGCGCGCGCCTTCCACGCGCGGAAAGCCCGGCCCTCGCTGGTCGTACAGGCGGTTGAACACGTTGTTGCCACGATCGATCGCCGGGCTGCCCGGCAGCAGTTGGAGCGTGTACGTCGGCCCGCCATTGAGCGCCGGTTGATAATCGAGCCCCGGGTCGCCGGAAATCGTATCGGCCGGGACGGCGACTCGCGACCTGCCGATCAGATTGTTGGCCCCGGTCAAGGTATAGCCTTCCCACGGCCGACCTGCGATGTCATAAGGCGGCGTGGTGGCGGACGGGCTGACGGCGCAAAAGTTGTTGGCGGCGAGGGTGCTCTGCATTTTCAGGTGACGGGCGCGAATCGCGCCTACGCATTCGTTGGTCGATGTGTCCACGTTATAGCCGATGGTGCTGTTGCTGATCGTGGCATCGTCCGACAACGAGCCGGCGCTCAGAAAGGCGGCGTTATTGCCCATGAGCGTACTGTCGATAATGCTGGTCCGGCCAGTCCCGGCGACGCATAGTGCGCCGCATCGAAGATCCGCACGGTTGCTATGAAACGCCGACTTGTTGATCGTGACACTGCCCGACGCCTCCATCCCCCCACTGTTGCGGGCCACGTTGTTTGCGATATTGGAATAGGTGATGGTGGCTCCACCCAGTGTCGACACACCGCCTCCGGCGCTCGCTTCGTTGCCCTGCACGTTGGAGTAGAAAATCGTGGCCCGTCCCAATGTACTGAGGCCGCCACCGTGACCGGCGCCTCCGGTGGCCCTGTTCGCGGAGAGCGTGCTGTGCCTGATCAGCACGTTGTTGGCGTGTACGCCGCCGCCCAGCGACATCGGATTCGTGCCGCCCTCGCCACGCGCCTCACAATTGGAGACCCACAAACTGTGTAGTTCCACATTACCGTCGCAATGAACGCAGCCGCCGGTTGCGAAATTGGCGACGTGGAGACCATTGATAAGCGTGATCCGGTCGATCCGCAGCGTTCCAGAGCCGGTGTGGTGGAACACGCGGCCGGTACGATTCGCATCGATCCAGAGGGCCGGAGTTGCGATCATCGCCAGATTGTTCTGGGGCACCTCGATCTGACCGGACGTCAGCGTAATGGGGTTGCATCCCTCCGGAGACTGCAAAACGACGGTATCGCCGTCTGCCGCTAGCGCGACCGCATCGCGCAAACTGCCGGCACCGCTATCGTCGCAATTGCTCACGACGATGGTGGCCGCGCGAGCATCACCCGGATGAAACGCGGCCATGCCGAGCACCAGGCCGGCGATCGCGTGGAGGAACATGCTTGGAGTCGTTGAACCGGACATGGCGGGACCCGCCCAGCTGTGCGCCGCCAGCGGCGCGGGGATCGTGGACGCAGGATTTGCCGTTGGTGATTAAGCGTTGGTGAAAAAAAATGGCGGTCGCATTCAGTTACGACGCGTACCACGTAGTGGGATCGGAACGGGCGAATTTACCTTTCCCTGGCGTGGCCGCGAGGAAGTGAACCCAGCCTATGGCCCTGATACATGAGCCCGACCCTTATTTTGCGCTGTCGAGTTTCTTCAGCATTTCGCCGATTTCCGGATTCGACATGAACGAGCGCCACAGCAGGCCCGTCCGATGGTTCTCCACCATGGCGACGATGGGCGCCTGATTGAGGCCCATGTAGTGGGCGGAGAGCCAATGCTGGCTGGGGTTGTAGTTGTCGCGAGGGCCATAGATGCCCCAAAGCTCGGCTCCGAGGTCCCGGTAAAAATGCTTGAAGGCGGCCATCGAAGCTTCGGGCGTGTAGGGAAACGACGAAAGCGCCCCGGTGAGCGTGATCGTCCCTTCGTCGTACACCTGGTCCGGAGCCGGCGTGCTGTAGCCG
>JACMKK010000117.1 GCA_014380115.1 Luteimonas sp.
GCGCTGAGCGCAGCTGCCAGCAAGGCCGCGGCCAGCAGCAGCCAGGGCAGCCGTCGGGCCGATCGCCGCAAGGGGGTTTGCCGTTCGCCCGAGGAGACCTCGGTTTCCTGTTGCTCGTCGAAAGCGGGCAGTCGTTCGTCCCGCCGGGTCGTCCGTGCCGGTGCCTCGATGACGAAGCGATGATGCGCATCGAACACGATCTGGTCGCCAGGCCACACGATCGCATCGCGGACCGCGACGCCATTGACCATGCTGCCATCGACCGAACCGAGGTCGCGCAGCAGGATTGCATCATCGAGCAGTTCCAGACGCGCATGCCGGTCGGCGAAGGCGGGATCGTCGATGCGAATGTCGGCATCGGCGGCCCGCCCGACCAGGCGCGGCACCTCGAGGGTGAAACTGCGGCCGTGATACTGCCCACCGACGCCACGCAGCACCACGCGCGGATCGCCCGGCGAATCCAGCGCGGCGTTCTGCAGCGATGCCGGCACCGGATCGATCGCGCGACCGGACACCAGCAGCATCTCGACACCGTCGACATAGATCGCATCGCCGAGCCGCAACATCGCCATGCGCAGCACCTGGCGGCCGTTGACGTGCACCCCGCGCGCGCCCTCGGCGACCGTCAGCCAGACGCCACGGCGGTCGACGCAGAAGCGGGCGATCGGGGAGGCGGATTCGTCGACCAGCCCGATCGCATCGGCGCCATCGCCGAGCCGGCCGATACCGTGCACGCCGGGCGCCAGCGCCAGTGCGGGATGGCCGCGGTGGGTGAAGCGGAGCATCAGGGCTTCCATGCGCGGCGAATCTAGCATGACGCAAGGCCGGTGACGCCGCGCCGACAGCACTTGGCCGGCGAGCCATGTCCGCAGACAATGCCGATCACAACTCCCGCAGGACCTCCGCATGCCCGGCATCGACATCAGACATTCGCATTCCCTGCCGGCGGCCAAGGCGCGCAAGGCGATCGAGGAAGTCGCCGAAAAGCTCGCCGAGCGCTTCGGCGTCGACTACGAATGGGATGGCGACACGCTGAACTTCGCGCGCTCCGGCGTCGACGGCAAGATCGCGCTGGAGCCGAAGCAGCTGCACGTCACCGCGCAGCTCGGCTTCCTGCTCTCGGCGCTGAAGGGTCCGATTGAGAACGAGATCAGGCGCGTCCTTGACGAGCGTTTCAGTTGAGCCCGAAGGGATCCGCTTCACCGGCGAACAGCCGCCGCGCCGCCTCGCGTTCGTCCGCTTCGATCTCGGCGATGAAGCCGTCGATGTCGCCGACCGTGGCGTAGGCGGCGAAACCGCGTTCCAGGAATTCCTGCAATTCGCCGAAACCGGCGAGCTTCGCCGGTCCACGCGACAATGCCAGCAACGTCGACACGCCGGCGCTGCGCAATGCGTAACCCAGTCCGCGTCCGACGCGCGCGATCAGGTCGATCTGGTGATCGCGCAGTCGCGGCAGGCCGACTTCGCGGTAGGCGCGCGCGTACAGCGCCTCGTCGAGCCGCTTGCGCGCCGGCGCCAGCCGCTGCAGCGCCTCCGCCAGGCGCAAGTCGAAGGCATGGGTGAGGGCGCCGAGCTCGATCGCATCGGTCACCGTGTCCAGCAGGGCCCGGGGCAGCAGGCGCTGCATCATCGGCAGCACGCGTGCGATATCGGCGTCGCGGCGCGTGAAATCGCGATCGCCGTACAGATCGCTGAGGAAGAATTCCGCCGCCGGCCGCCGTTTCGGGTCGCGCAGGAAGCGATCGAAGCTGGCCTGCAGGCGCTCGACCTGCCAGCGCCGCAACTCCGGCAGCCAGCGCGAACGGTTGCGCGGTTCGCGGGCCGGATCGTGGAGCGCCTGGTGCCAGAGAAGGCGCCGCCCGAGGCGGCCGGAGACAGCGGATTTCGAGGCCATGCGGCATCTTCCCTGCCGCGCGGCGATCGGACAAGCCAACAGGTGTGATCGCGCCGGATGGGCCGCGCGTTCCGCGAACGAGGGGCTTTCAGGGGGCGGCGCGTTGTCCGCTACACTCGCAGCGTCCTCGCAACGCCGCCCTTCATGCTCTCATTCCATTCGGCCCGGCAACGGGCCAAGTCATCGGATCGGCGAGCCGTCCGCATCGGACTCGCCGTGGCTGGTGGCGGCCCGATCGGTGCCATGTACGAACTCGGCGCGTTGCGCGCACTCGACGAAGCGTTCGAGGGCATCGACTTCACCCGCCTGGATTGCTATGTCGGCGTCAGCAGCGGCGCCTTCCTCGCCGCTGGCCTGGCCAATCGTCTCGGCACCGAGGAGATGTGCCGCATCTTCATCACCGGCGACAGCGATGACGTGCAGTTCCGCCCGGAGAGCTTCCTGCGTCCGGCACTGTTCGAATACATGCGCCGCGCCGCCAGCCTGCCGCGGCTGACGCTGGCGTGGTGGCGCAGCCTGCTCACGCCGGGCGATTCGCGCTGGTCCGACCTGGTGGCGCGTTTCGGCGGCCTGGTGCCGACCGGCCTGTTCGACAACCGCGAGATCGAGCGTTTCCTGCGTGAGGTATTCACGCGTCGTGGCCGCAGCAATGATTTTCGCGAACTCGGCCGGACCTTGTATGTCGTCGCGGTCGATCTCGACAGCGGAGAAGCGGTGCGCTTCGGCGGTCCGGACTGGGACGACGTCCCGATCTCGCGCGCCGTGCAGGCCAGCGCTGCCCTGCCCGGCCTGTATCCGCCAGTGGAAGTGCGCGGCCGCCATTTCGTCGACGGCGCCCTGCGCCGCACCATGCACGCCTCGGTGCTGCTCGAGCGCGGCATCGACCTGCTGATCGGCATCAACCCACTGGTCCCGTTCAATTCCAGCAACAGCGACGGCGATGGCGGCCAGCGCAGACCCGAGGACAGCGAACACCGTCTCGCCGAAGGCGGCCTGCCGGCGGTGCTGTCGCAGACGTTCCGTACCCTGCTGCAATCGCGCATGCAGGTGGGACTGGCCAAGTATGCGCAGCAGTATCCCGACATCGACCAGGTGGTGTTCGAGCCCAACGCCGGTGACGGCGAGTTGTTCTTTTCCAACGCCTTCAGTTTCTCCGCACGTCGCCGCATCTGTCAGCTGGCTTATCGCAATACGCTCGACGATCTGCGCCAACGCGCCGATGCACTGCGCCCGATGCTGGCCGCGCACGGCATCCGCCTGCGCGATGAAATCCTCGACGACCAACAGCGCACGGTGCTCACCGGCCTGTCGTCGCCACCACCTCCGCGCAGCACCGAAACCACCGCACGCCTGCGCCGTGCGCTCGATGACGCCGAACGCGTGGTCGCTGCACGCAGGCCGCGCCGCCGTACGCGCCGCGCCTGAGCACGAGCGCGCCGATCAGGCGCGCGGCATGGTGTGAATGCTCTAGACAGCACCGCCATCCTGCCCCACAACGCAAGACACGTCCGCCTGGAGGGCAGCATGGCCAAGTTCAAGAAAGCGTCCAAGAAAACCTCCGCCGGCAGCAGCGGTGCCCAGGCCCGGGCGGAGCAACTATCGAAGACGCTCAGCGAATCCGCGCAACAGGTCTGGCTGGCAGGCGTCGGCGCGTTCGGTCGCGCCCAGGCCGAAGGCGGCAAGCTGTTCGACGCACTCGTCAAGGAAGGCCTGAACTTCGAGCAAACCGCACGCAAGTTCGCCGGTGGCCGTGCCGACCAGGTCCGCGACGTGGTCGAGAATCGCGTCGGCCAGGCGCGCGAACGCGCCACCGATACCTGGGATCGCCTCGAGA
>JACMKK010000118.1 GCA_014380115.1 Luteimonas sp.
CGCGCCGTCCACGGTGACCTGATGTTCGGCCATCGCCTCTAGCAATGCGCTCTGCGTGCGCGGCGGTGCGCGGTTGATCTCGTCGGCCAGCAGCACGTGGGCGAACACCGGGCCGGGGTGGAATTCGAAACGTCGCGCCTGCACGTCGTACACGGACACGCCGACGATGTCCGAGGGCAGCAGGTCGGAAGTGAACTGCACGCGCTGGAAGCCGAGCCCGAGCGTGGCCGCCAGCGCATGCGCAAGCGTGGTCTTGCCCAGGCCCGGCAGGTCCTCGATCAGCAGGTGTCCGTCGGACAGCAGCGCCACGAACGCCAGCCGCACTTCCTGCGGCTTGCCTAGCACCAGCGTGTTGACCTGCGCCTGCGCCCGTTTGAGGGCATCGCGCAGGTCGTCGGTTAGCATGTGGCCGGACAGGGGCGATGCGGACATGCGTGGCTCCTCGAATCGATCGAAGTGTAGCGAGGACGCGGGCGAATGCGGGATGAAATCAGGGCACGCAATGCCTTTATCGCGCTATGGGTCGCAATCGTGCTGCTCAAGACGGTGCTGGCTGCGCACCTGCCGTTGTTCGTGGACGAGGCGTTCTACTGGCAGGAAGGCCAGCACCTGGCCTGGGCCTATTCCGACCTGCCCGGCCTGACGGCGTGGCTCACGCGCATCGGCGTCGCGCTCGGCGGCAATCATCCGCTGGCTTTGCGCGCGCCTTTCCTGTTGATCGCAGCGCTACTGCCGTGGCTGGTTTTCCGCATCACGGCGCGCGAGTTCGAGCGCACGCAGGGCTGGCAGGCGGCAAGCCTGACCGTGTTGCTGCCGCTGGCAGGAACGCTCGGCCTGTTGGCGCTGCCCGATGCGGCGATGGCGCTGGCGACGCTGGTCTGTATCGATGCCGGCGCACGCATGTTGCGCAACGTCACGCCTGGGGCAGCGGTACAACTCGCTTTCGGCCTGGCGATCGGCGCGCTCAGCCACTATCGCTTCATCGCAGTGGTCGTGGTCGGTTTCGCGGCGCTGTTGCTGTTGCCGGCCGGACGCCGCGCGCTGCGCGATCCCCGCGTCTGGGTGGCGATCGCGTTCGGCGCGGCGGCCTGGACGCCGCTGATCGCCTGGAACATGGACAACGCCGAAGCGGGCCTGCGCTTCCAGCTGGTCGATCGGCATCCCTGGGCCTTCCATGCCGATGGCATCCTGTTCGTGCTGATCCAGGCGCTGCTGGTTACGCCGCTGCTGTTCATCGCCATGGCCTGGGCCGTGCGCAACCTGCGCGGTGGCGACAACCAGGCGGCACGCCTGTTTGCCGGGCTTGGCGGGCTGGTCGTGCTCGGCTTCTTCGCGCTTGGATTCTTCGCCGATACCGAGCGCGTCAGTTTCCACTGGCCATTGCCTGGTTACCTGGCCCTGCTGCCGTTGCTTCCAGCGGTGCTGGCGCGATGGCCGCGCCCATGGCGCGTGGCGACATGGATGCTGGCGGTGCTGGGCCTGGCTTCCATGCTGGCCTATTACGCGGCCGTGTCCATTCCGGTGCTGCGCGCGCAGTCGGCGGCATGGAAATGGTACCCGTCGAATTTCGCCGGCTGGGATCGCCTGGCAACGGAGGTGCGTGGCATGCGTGCCACGATGCCGCCTCGCACGCGCATCGTCGCCGACAACTTCAAGATCGGCGCCGAGCTCGGCTTCGCGCTCGGCGATCCGCGCATCCAGGTGCTCGATCATCCGCTCAACCGCAGGCACGGTCGTGCGCCGCAATTGCAACTGTGGGGATTGCGGTATTCCGATCTGGCGGAAACGGATGGTGCACCCGTGCTGCTCGTCGTCGGCGCGTCGGATGTCCAATACCGCGACTTGCTACGTCGTTATCACGCGCTGTGCGATTACCTCGGCCCCTTGCCGCCTGCGCGCGTCCTCAATATCGACCATGGCAGCCAGCGCTTCCTGCTGTTCGCGTTGCGCGGTGCCAAGCAAGGCAAGCCCTGCACGACGCCGGCGATGGCCTGGTTCGACACGCCGGTCAGTGGCGCGCGCGTCGGACGCAAGTTCGAGGTTGGCGGATGGGCGTTCAAGGACGGTGTCGGCCTGGCGCGCGTCGATGTCCTGCTCGACGGCCGGGTGGTCGAGCGAGCCGAATACGGCCTGCCGAGTCCGGGGACGGCCGCCTTCTGGAAGATCTCGACCGATCCGCAGCATCCCGATGTCGGCTTCCGCGCCACGATCGACGCCGGCGGAATCGCGCCAGGTCGCCACTGGCTCGGCCTGCGGCTGCATGGCCGCGACGGCAGCGTCGAGCGGTGGAGCGAGCAGCCGGTGACGATCGAAGGCGATTGATCGGGCGGCGCGAACGCAGGCGTCAGGGCAACAGGAATCCCGCCTCGCGCAGCAGCCGTGCCGTCGCGATCAGCGGCAGGCCGACCAGGGCCGTGGGATCGTCCGATTCGATGGCGTCGAACAGCGCGATGCCGAGACCCTCGGACTTGAAGCTGCCGGCGCAGTCGAAGGGTTGTTCGCGATCGACATAGCGCTGGATCTCGGCGTTCGTGAGGTGGCGGAAACGCACCACCGTGGTGTCGAGCGCGTCGCGACCGGGCTCGCCGGCCCGTGTCAGCGACACGGCAGTGAGAAAACGTACTTCGCGGCCCGACATCGCCGTCAGTTGCTCGATGGCCGCCGTGCGTAGGCCTGGCTTGCCGAGCGGGCGACCGTCCAGTTCGGCGACCTGGTCCGAACCGACGACCCAGGCATCGGCGTGCTGCGTCGCGACTGCGGTCGCCTTCATCGTGGCCAGCCTGCGTACGAGCGCCACAGGCGTTTCAGCCGCTGCCGGCGTCTCGTCCACTTCGGGGCGCACCACATCGAACGGCAGGCCGAGGCGAGTCAGCAATTCGCGCCGGTAGGGTGAGGTCGAAGCCAGGATCAGCTTCATCTTGCCGCCTCAGTGCAGGGGCGCGCGGGCGCGTTCGATCTCGACCAGTTGCTGGTCGATCCGCACGCGCGCCGAGTCGATGGAATCGCGCACCGTGCCCAGTTCCTCGAGCGAGGCCGTGCCGCCATGGTGCTGCAGCCACAATCGCTGACGCAGCATCTCTTGCAGGGCGTCGCGCACGGGGTTGTCGTCGCTGCCTACGATCGCCTCGATCTCGGCGCGCGCGGTACGCAGCCGCTCCTCGAGCGCATCGGCGGCATCGAGCACCTCGCCGAGGGCGTGCTGGCGCCGCCCTCGGCGCTTGCGCAGGAGCAGGGTGGCGGCCGCGGCGAGGGCGGCGACGGACAGCAGAATCAGGGTCAAGGTCACGCTGGCGGCCTGAAGAACGGACCGGCAGTCTGCCGTGGCTGCTTGCAGCGGGCAAATTCAGCTCGCCAGGCGAGGCGCGACAAGGGTTTCCGCCCATCCCGCGGTTTGACAGCAGAGGCCGCGATCCTTAACATTCCGCGGCTAATGTCCACTGATGTACCCGATGTGGTCGACGCCTGGCGCATGGTCACGGCCCGGCGCGGTTTCGAGGGGCGCCTGCCGCTGTCCTCGATGTCCCGCTTGCGGGACGTGCTGAGCGACGGCGAAGGCGAAGCCCGCTTCGTACTCGAGTTCGATCGCGATGCGCTGCAGATCCCGTATGTGGAACTGAGGATCGAGGCGGAATTGCCGCTGATCTGCCAGCGTACGCTGCAGAGGTTCCTGCAGCCGGTACAGGTGGTGCAAAGGTTGGGCCTGCTTCGCGCCGATAGCAGCAGCGTCGAGGCGGACGAGGCTGGATTGCCGGAAGGCTACGAGCCGCTGCTGGTCGCCGAAGATGGCGAGTTGCGGCCGGTGGAGCTGGTCGAGGATGAATTGATCCTCGCGGTTCCGCTGGTCCCGGTGAGCCCGGGGTCGGAGTCGCTGGAGCAGGATTGGCCGCCGTCGCCGCAAGAAGAGGCGCGCGCCAATCCGTTCTCGGCCTTGGCGGCGTTGAAGAAGAACTGAAATCACAGGCGGAAGTTACAGACGTCACCCGCAATCGCGGCAAGCATTGAACCAGTATTTACAGAATTATTAGTAGTCACCGAATCGAAGTTGGAGCAATCCCATGGCTGTACAGAAATCCCGCGTCTCCCCCGCCCGTCGTGGCCAGCGCCGTTCGCACGATGCGCTGACCGCCAAGCAGTTGGCGACCGATCCGACCACCGGCGAGACCCACCTGCGCCATCACATCACCCCCGACGGTTACTACCGCGGCAAGAAGGTGATCGAGAGCAAGACGTCGGTCGTCGAAGAAGATTGACGTCGCAGACCGCGCCGGGACCTTGTCCCCGTGCTACGTCCGGCGTGCCGGACGGAATTCCAGCAATGCTACGGACGAAAAGGCAGCTGCCTAGATGAGCGAGTCGGCCTTGAGCAGACAGAGCGGACACGCTGTGGGCGCAGGACGTATCTATTCCAGGATCGTGGGGACCGGTAGCTATCTGCCGGCACGAGTCATGACCAATGAAGACCTGGCCAAGATCGTCGATACCAGCGACGAATGGATCACCTCGCGCAGCGGCATCCGCGAGCGCCACATCGCCGCCGAAGGCGAGACCACCAGCGACCTGGCCTACCACGCCGCGGTCAGGGCGCTGGAAGCGGCCGGCGTCGGCGCGGACGAGATCGACCTGATCGTCCTCGGCACGACGACCCCCGACCTGATCTTTCCGTCAACGGCCTGCCTGGTGCAGCACCGCCTCGGCGCCGATGGCTGTCCCGCATTCGACGTCAATGCGGCGTGCTCCGGCTTCCTGTATGCGCTCGGCGTCGCCGATACCTTCATCCGCAGCGGCCAGTCGAAAACAGTGCTGGTCATCGGTGCGGAAACCCTGACCCGCATGGTCGACTGGACCGAACGCACCACCTGCGTGCTGTTCGGTGATGGCGCCGGCGCCGTCGTGCTCAAAGCCGACAGCGAGACCGGCATCCTCAGCACCCACCTGCACGCCGACGGCGGCAAGAAAGAACTGCTGTGGAACCCGGTCGGCGTTTCGGTCGGTTTCAAGCTCGACCAGCCCAATGCCGGCGTGCGCATCAACATGGCCGGCAGCGAAGTGTTCAAGCACGCGGTCAAGGCGCTGGATTCGGTGGTCGAGGAAACGCTCGAAGCCAACGGACTCGACCGCCACGACATCGACTGGCTGATCCCGCACCAGGCCAACCTGCGCATCATCGAAGCGACCGCGAAGCGGCTCGACATGCCGATGGAACGGGTCATCGTGACCGTCGACAAGCACGGCAACACCTCGTCCGGCTCGGTGCCGCTGGCGCTCGACGAAGCCGTGCGCTCCGGCCGCGTGCAGCGTGGACAGCTGGTGCTGCTGGAGGCCTTCGGCGGCGGTTTCACATGGGGTTCTGCGCTGCTGCGCTACTAAGAACAGGTTGCTGCCGCGTCATGCGCGGCAGAGAACTTCCCGCCCGTCGCTCCGGCAAATTCGGCATGGCACGTACGCCGTCGTACAGACGATGCGAAGCCCGCGCCCGTATCATCGCCGCTCGCTTTCGAAGGACCACCGCGTGACCCGACCGCATTCCTCCGACCCGACGCTGGCCTTCGTGTTTCCCGGCCAGGGATCGCAGTCCGTCGCGATGCTGGCCGAACTGGCCGAACTGCACCCTGCGATCCGCGACACCTTCGCCGAGGCCTCCGAAGGCGCCGGCGTGGATCTGTGGGCGTTGTCGCAGGGCGGTCCGGAGGAGATGCTCAACCGCACTGAATACACGCAGCCGGCGCTGCTCGCCGCTGGCGTCGCCGTGTGGCGTCTGTGGCAGGCGAAACGAGGCGCACAACCTTCTGTGCTGGCCGGTCACAGCCTGGGCGAGTACACCGCGCTGGTTGCCGCGGAGGCGTTGTCGCTGCGCGATGCCGCCCACCTGGTGCGCATCCGCGGGCAGTTGATGCAGGATGCGGCGCCGGCTGGAGTCGGCGCGATGGCAGCTGTGATCGGTGTCGAGGACGCGCTGGTGTCGCAGACGTGCGAGGAAGCCAGCGAGAGCGAAGTCGTGGTGCCGGCCAACTACAATTCGCCTGGACAGATCGTGATCGGCGGCCATGTCGCCGCGGTCGATCGCGCACTGACGCTGCTGACCGAACGCGGCGCGCGCAAGGTGGTGAAGCTGGCCGTCAGCGTGCCGTCGCATACGCCACTGATGCGCGAAGCTGCGAATCGTCTCTCCGAAACGATGGCCGGCCTGAAGTGGAAGGATCCGGTCGTGCCGGTCGTGCAGAATGTCGACGCCGAAGTCCACCAGGGCGTGCAGGCGATTCGCGACGCGCTCGCGCGCCAGTTGTACCTGCCCGTGCAGTGGACCGGATCGGTGCAGGCACTGTCGGCACGCGGCATCGTCCGCGTTGCCGAATGCGGACCCGGCAAGGTGCTGGCCGGCTTGATCAAGCGCATCGACAAAGCCATCGAGACGCGGACGCTTGGTACGCCCGGCGACTTCGAAGCGGCGATCGGCGAATGGAAAACCGCATGAACAACGAGTTCCTGAAAGGCGAGATCGTCCTGGTCACCGGCGCCAGCCGCGGTATCGGCGCGGCGATCGCCGATGAACTGGCTGCGCAGGGCGCCGTCGTGATCGGCACCGCCACGTCCGGAGAGGGTGCGCGCGCGATCGGCGAACGCCTCGCCGCGAGCGGCGGGCAGGGGCGCAAGCTCGACGTGACCGAACCGGCATCCGTCGAAGCATTGATCGAAGAAGTCGCCAAGCAGTTCGGCCCGATCTCGATCCTGGTCAACAATGCCGGCATCACCCGCGACAACCTGCTGCTGCGCATGAAGGAAGAGGAGTGGCAGGCGATCCTCGACACCAATCTGTCCAGCGTCTTCCGCACGTCCAAGGCGGTGCTGCGCGGGATGATGAAGGCGCGCAAGGGTCGCATCATCAACATTGCCTCCGTGGTCGGCGTGACCGGCAATGCGGGCCAGGCAAACTACGCCGCCGCCAAGGCCGGCATCATCGCGTTCAGCAAGTCGCTGGCGAAGGAGATCGGTTCGCGTGGCATCACCGTCAATGTCGTGGCGCCGGGCTTCATTGCCACCGACATGACCAAGGACCTGCCCGAGGACGCGAGGGCCGCGCTGGTCGGCCAGATCGCGCTCGGACGACTGGGCGAGCCAGCGGATATCGCACGCGCGGTCGCGTTCCTTGCCGGCCCCGCGGCCAGCTACATCACCGGCGAAACGCTGCACGTCAATGGCGGCATGTACATGCCGTGATCGTCCCGTAAACGTCATTAAACCCTTGAACCGCAAGGCCCCCGCAGCCCACGCGCCGCAGGCCCCGCCTTTCCCTTACACTACCCGCCGAAACAGCCTCCCCGGAGCCAATATCCAATGAGCAGCATCGAAGAGCGCGTCAAGAAAATCGTAGTCGAACAGCTTGGCGTGAAGGAAGAGGAAGTCAGCAACAGTGCTTCGTTCGTCGACGACCTCGGCGCCGACTCCCTCGACACCGTCGAGCTGGTGATGGCCCTCGAGGAGGAGTTCGAGTGCGAGATCCCGGACGAGGAAGCCGAGAAGATCACCTCGGTGCAGCAGGCGATCGATTACGTCAAGGCGCACGTCAAGGCCTGAGCCGGCGCGTCGCCATCGATCCATCGATGCGTTGCCGATCCGTCGATGAGGCCATCATTCGCAACAACCCCCGGGGCCGCTGATGCGGCCCCGCGTGTATACGGCGCCGCTGATGCGGCCC
>JACMKK010000119.1 GCA_014380115.1 Luteimonas sp.
GATGGATGCCGAGCACGCCGGCCACGCCCTGCGCGATGGCGTCGTCGACCGCGGCGATCGCCGTACGCATCACGTCGAGGTCGTCGCTGATCAGCGTCGGCAGGAAGCCGGTCGTGCCGAAACGCCGGTGCGCCCGGCCGACGCGGCGCAGCGTGTCGACGGTGGGCGCGTTGTTGAACAGGACACCGCCGCCGCCGTTGACCTGGGTATCGAGAAAACCCGGCAGCAGCGTGCCGCCTTGCAGGTCGCGCACATTGGCGTCGTGCAGACGCGCGTCATCAGCGCGGACCACGTCGACGATGCGATCGCCTTCGACCAGCACTGCCAGTCCGTCGCGCAGGCCGTCATCGGTGAGCACGCGGCCATTGACGAGCGCAGTGGGCGCCATCACACCGTCTCCGTCACCTTGTTGAGATGCGGCGGCAGATCCGGATTGTGGCCGCGGCGCAGTGCCAGCGCATTGATCGCGCGATAGAAGCTCTGGATGGTGAGCAGCGGCGCGCACGCAGGGTGCGGTGCGCGCACCAGTGGCAGGTCACCGCGTTCGGTCGCAACCCACACCTGGGCGCCACGCGCACGGAATTCATCGGCCATCGCTAACGTGCCTGCTTCGGTTTCGTCCGGTTGCGCGAACGCAAGCACCGGGAAGCCCGGCCCCACCAACGCCATCGGTCCGTGCCGCACTTCGGCCGAACTGTAGGCCTCGGCGTGCAATCCGCAGGTTTCCTTGAACTTGAGGGCGGCCTCCTGCGCCGGAGCAAGACCCAGGCCGCGACCGAGCACGAACAGGTTGCGCACGTCCTCGAGGCCGTCGGTGAGCGAAGACCAGTCCGCGTTCCACGCCTTGTGCAGCGAATCGGGCAACGCCTGCAGCGCATCGCGCATCGGCGCGTCGTTCTTCCAGTAAGCGACGAGCTGCAGGATCCCTGCCAACGAGGCGATGTAGCTCTTCGTCGCCGCGACGCTGCGTTCCTGTCCAGCACTCAGCGGCAGCACGATGTCGGCCAACTGCGCCAACGGCGAATCCTCGGCGTTGACCAGGGCGACCACGCGCGCGCGGCCTTCGCGCGCGGCCTCGGCGTTGCGCAGCAGGTCTGGACTCTTGCCGGATTGGGAAATCACCAGGTACAACGCGCCGCGCACGTTCTGCTTCGCGACGTACACCGAGCCCACCGACGGCGAGGCCGACGCGGTCACGATGCCGAGTTGCGTTTCCAGCAGGTATTTCGCATAGGTCGCGGCGTGGTCGGAACTGCCGCGCGCGCAGGTCACGACGAACGGCGGCGGATCGCGCCGCAATGTCTCGCCGAGCTGCTCCACCACGGCGGCATTGCGCGCGAACTGGCGCGCGACGACGACAGCCGAATCGGCCGCCTCCTGGAACATCAACGTCCGTTCGGGCGCGGGCAGCGCATCCGTGGCCTCGTGCACCATCTCACTCCTCGCTGCGGGCAGGACGTGGCCGCATCGGCGCAGTCGATCCACGCACGACCAGCTGCGGGACGAAGCCCTGGTTGTGGACGACGAGCGGGTGGTCGTCGTAGGCATCCACGCGCAAGCCGGTGATCAGCAGGCGCGCGGCATGGCGCGCGATGTCCTCGGTCGCCTGCTTGGCGGTGGTCAGCGCCGGCCACGACTGCTTGGAGAACGGGCTGTCCTCGAAGCCCGCAATCGACAGGTCGTAGGGCACGTTCATGCCTGCCGACTTCGCCGCGGCGAGCACGCCAGCCGCGATCTCGTCGTTGGAACCGAAGATCGCGGTCGGCGGCTCGCGCAGCGCGAGCAGGCGCCGTGCGCCGCGGAAACCGTCATCGAAGGTGTAGTCGCCGGGCACGACGAGGTGCTTGTCGAGCGTGATGCCGTAATCCTTCAGCGCATCCTCGTAGCCCTGATAGCGCTCGCCGCTCGAGCGGTGCGCCTGGCCGCCCCAGAGGAAGCCGATGCGCTGGTGGCCGAGCTGGATCAGGTGCTCGGTGATCTCGAACGCCGCATCGCGGTCGTCGACGAACACGCAGGGAATGCCGTCATTCGGATCCTCGGTGGCGGCGATGATGCGCACCAGCTTGATGCCACGCGCCACCAATGCGGCCACGAGTTCGGGCGACTCGGACATCGGTGCGGTCAGCACCAGACCGGCGAGGCGCGAGCGGCGCACCCACTCGCCGAGTTCGTCGGCGAGCAGCGGCGAGCTCGAATCGCAGGGATGGATCTGCAGGTCGAAGCCGGTTTCGCGGCAGGCAGCGAGCACGCCGTTCTGCACGCCGATGATGTGGTACGGGTTCGGGTTGTCGTAGACCAGCCCGATCACGAAAGAGGTTGCGCTGCGCAGATTGCGCGCGGACGGGTCCGGCTCGTAGTCGAGCTCGGCGATCACGTGCAGCACGCGCGAGCGCGTGGTCTGCATCACCGATGGCTCGTTGTTGATCACGCGCGAGACCGTCTTCAGCGAGACCTTCGCCCGTTCGGCAACGTCCTTGATGGTCGGTCTGCGCACGTCTAGCCGTCCTGTCCCGAAGATTTGCCTAGGATTCCCCCGCCCATCATGCCGCGACGGGCATGCCGGCGCGATGACCGCGCAAGGCGTAATAGAGGATGTACAGGTAGCACGGCACCACCAGCGCAGCGAACACGAGCTGGAAATCCATCTGCTGTTTGAGCACCGCGAACAGTTGCGGAATGATCGCGCCGCCGGCGATGCCCATGATCAGCAGCGCCGAACCCATCTCGGTGAAGCGGCCGAGGCCGCGGATCGCGAGCGGGAAGATCGCCGGCCACATCATCGCGTTGGCGAAGCCGAGTGCGGCGACGAAGGCGACCGAGAGGTAGCCGTGCGTCAGGAACGCGCCGATCGCCAGCACCACGCCGAGCACGGCCGAATAACCGAGGTAGCGCTCCTGCGAAACGAAGCGCGGGATCAGCACGAGGCCTGCGAGATAGCCGACCAACATGCAGGCCAGCGTGCCGGCGGTGAAGTATTTGGTGTGATCGAGGGGCAGGTCGAAGCCGTTGCCGTAGGTGCCGATCGCATCGCCCGCCATCACTTCCACGCCGACGTACACGAAGATGCACAGCGCGCCGAGCCAGACGTGCGGGAACTGGAAGATGCTGCTGCGCTCGCGCGTGCCGGGCACCGGAATCGGCGTGGCGTTGACTTCCGACGCCTTCAATTCAGGCAGCGGCGAGAACCAGATGGCGATCGCGAGCACGACCAGGATGCCGGCCATCGTCAGGTAGGGCGTGTGGATCTTGGCGGCGAATTCGGTCAGCAGCCGCGTCTTCTCCACGGCATCGGCGGACGCGACCTGGGTGGCGAGATCGCCGATGCCGTGCAGCACCAGCGAACCGATCAGCAACGGCGCGAGGATGCCGGCCACCTTGTTGCAGATGCCCATCAGCGCGATGCGCTGCGCGGCGCCCTCGATCGGCCCGAGGATGCTGATGTAAGGATTGACCGCGGTCTGCAGCAGTGCGAGGCCGCCTCCGATCACGAACAGTCCGCCAAGCGCGGCGGCGAACACGCGCTGCGTCGAGAATTCGCCGAACATCGCCGCGCCCAAGGCCATCACCAGCAGGCTCAAGGCCAGGCCCTTCTTCATGCCGGTGCGCTTGAGGATCCACGACGCCGGCAGCGCGAGGAAGAAGTACGACAGGTAGAACACCATCAACACGAGGAAGGCGTAGATCTCGTTGACGTCGAAGGCGAGCCTGACGAATGCGATCAACGGCCCGTTGATCCAGGTGAAGAAACCGATGACGAAGAACAGCGCACCGATGATGGCGATGGAGCCGGCGTGGCTGGCGGGCCTGGATGCGGATGCTGCGACGGACATGGACGATGACTCCTGCACGGAAGAGGCGAACCGCTCGTTGTCGCCGGCAGATGACAGTTTGAGCGTGATGAGGGAATAACGTTGTCATATTTTTGGTTCGACGGCCATATTTTCCTTGCATGGCCGGGCTCATCCTCGTCGTCCGAAATTGTTGCGTCGCAACATGGCCGCGCCCGCCCCAAGGCGGGTCCGCCCAGAAATTAGCCTTAATTGCAGCCATTCTTGGGTTCTATCCTCTTCTGTTCGGTCGGTTGTGCACGCTTTTGTCGTCTTTCGCGGGTCACCAGCAAGTCTTGATGACAGCCTGTTGACATCGTTGTCATAGCGCTCCCACACTCCAGCCACTTGGCCACTGCCGGCATTCCCGGCAGAAGGCCAGCGAGGGAGTCCGAGTGGTCGCGATCGCCAACCCATTGCCCGTGGACGCCAAGCGCGGCGGCAAGCCGTTCATCGCGGCCGACGTCGGTGGTACCCATGTGCGGATCGGCCTGGTCGCGGCCAGCGACGACCGCGCGCAACCGGTCAAGGTGCTGCGCTACCGCAAATACGTCTGCGCGGACTATCCCGGGCTGGCGGAGATCCTCGAGGACTTCATCGCCGGACTCGACGTGGCGGTCGATGCCGGCGCGATCGCCAGCGCCGGTTATCCGCTCGACGACGGCACGCTGATCACGGTCAACCTGCCCTGGCAGGTATCACTGAAGGACATCCGCGCGCGGCTCGGCTTCCGTGAATTCCGCCTGGTCAACGATTTCGAAGCCGTCGCCCACGCTGCCGCCTACGTCGACGCCAGCGAGGTCTTGCGCCTGACCGGCCCGGAAACGGCGCCGCGCGGTCCGACGCTCGTGGTCGGTCCCGGCACCGGCCTCGGCGCCGCGGTCTGGATTCCGACCGCGCACGGCGCCGTGGTGCTGGCCACCGAAGCTGGCCAGGCCGCGTTGACGACCGGGACCGCACTGGAAATGGCGCTGCTGCAGCAACTGCTGCGCAGCCGCGACCACGTCCCGGTTGAACACGCGCTATCCGGCCCCGGCTTGATGAACCTGCACGGCGCGCTGTGCGCGTTGCATGGCACGACACACGACTACGCCACGCCCGGCGACATCACCGCCGCCGCAGTGAGCGGCAAGGATGCACGCGCCGAGGAAACCCTGTCGGTGTTCTGCGGCCTGCTCGGCAGCACGGTCGGCGACATGGCCCTGCTCTATGGCGCACAAGGCGGCGTCTACCTCGCCGGCGGAATCCTGCCGCAGATCCGCGATTTCCTGCTGCAGAGCACCTTCGTCGAACGCTTCCTCAACAAGGGACCGATGCGCGAGGCACTCGAACGCATCCCGGTGAAGCTCGTCGAGCACGGCCAGCTCGGCGTGATCGGCGCGGCCAATTGGTATCTCGATCGCACGCGCGAGCGCGATCTGGGGGAAGAGCAGCAAGGACAAGACTAGACCGCGACGCTGGGGAGCGTCGCGATCGGAGATGGACGTACAGGCACGGTTGCGCGATGCGAACAGCGTCCGCCGCCGGAACTCAATCAGGACTGGGAGAGAGACCATGACATACCGCAAATCCGTGCTTTCCGCGGCGATCGTGACCTGCCTTGGCTTCGCAGCACAGGCGCATGCACAGGAAACCGCCACAACCAGCACCGGCGACGAGGCCACGGATCTCGACCGCATTACCGTCGTCGGCATCCGCGGCAGCATCGAGAAATCGCTCGAAGCCAAGCGCGACGACGTCAATCGCGTCGAAGTCATCACTTCGGAAGACATCGGCAAGATGCCCGACAAGAACGTCGCCGACTCGCTGTCGCGCGTGCCTGGCGTCAACATCAGCGCCGCCAGCGCCAACGAAGGCGCGTTCGACGAGAACGATCGCGTCAGCATGCGCGGCACCAGTCCCAGCCTGACCCAAACCCTGATCGACGGCCACAACGTCGCGTCCGGTGACTGGTTCATCCTCAACCAGACCGGCACCGTCGGCCGCAGCGTGAGCTATTCGCTGCTGCCGGCGGAACTGGTGGACAGGGTCGTCGTGCGCAAGTCATCCGAGGCCAAGCTGGTCGAGGGGGGCGCGGTGGGCAGCATCGACATCATCACCCGCAACCCGCTGAACTTCGACGACGGTTTCAGCGTCTTCGGCTCGGTCGGTGCGGTGCACGCCGAGCAGCCCGACAAGACCGACCCGCAGCTGTCGGTGCTGGGCAACTGGAAGAACGCCAACGACACGTTCGGCTTCACCGTGCAGGCTTTCAGCGAAGAACGGCACCTGCGCCGCGACGGCCAGGAGCTGCTGGGCTACGAGGCGATCGGACCCAACACCGCGGCCGGCCAGGCGCATCCGGATCTCGTCGGCGTGTTCTTCCCGACCCTGATCGGCTCGGCGCTGTTCGAACAGGAACGCAAGCGCACCGGCGGCATGGTCACGTTGCAGTTCAAGCCATCCGATTCAACCGAACTGGAGGCCAA
>JACMKK010000120.1 GCA_014380115.1 Luteimonas sp.
CGCGACAAGAGCACCGAGCTGCGCTTCGAGTTCTGGCAGATCGCCTGGGACAACTTCGTGTCGCATCCGGTGGTCGGCACCGGCTTCCAGTCGTTCCGCCATCCCGAGATCAACCCCTACGCGATGGACACGCACAACGTCTACCTGCGCACGCTGACGGAGGGCGGGCTGGTCGGGGCCTTCGTCCTGGTCGGGCTGCTGTTCTCGGTCCTGGGCACCGCGCGGCGCGAACTGGCCGCCTCCACCAGCGGGACCTGGCGCTACGCTCTCGCGCTCGGGCTCGTGGGGGCCTGGATGGGCATGGTCTGCGGCAACCTGTTTGGCGACCGTTTTACGTATTACCCAGTGATCGCCTACTTCTGGACCTATGTCGGTCTGGTCGTGAAGGCGCGTTACCTGCCACGAGAGGGCATCAAGCCATGAGGTTGCGTACCAACCAGCCGTACGCCACGAGGTCGCCGGCATGAAACAGCGACTGCTGCGCTGGCTGCGTTACACGATCGCGCTCGGCGCGCATCACAGCGGCCTCGACTTCCTCTATCGCCGGGTGACCGGCGCCGGGCTGGTGGTGCTGATGCTGCACCGCCTGCGCGACGAGCACGATCCGTATCCGCTGAGCATGTCGAACGCGAGCTTCCGGCAACTCGTGCGCTGGCTGCGCGAGCGCCGCGCGCTGGTCGGGCTGGAAGACGGCCTGCAGGCACTGTCCGATGCCCGAGCGCAGGTGAACTACGCGATCACCTTCGACGACGGCTATCGCGACAACCTCGGCCTGCTCGACCTGGCCGATAGCGAGGGACAGCACGAAGCGGTGCCTGCGATCGTCTACGTCGCCACCCGCCATGTCGGCCGCGAGCCGATCTGGGCCTATCGCCTGCAGCACGCGGTCGAATCGCGCACCCGCGACCGGCTCGACCTCGGCGCGCTCGGGCTTGGCCAGTTCGACCTGTCGCAGACGATCGATCGCGAGCGCCTCTACGTGCTCCTGCCGCCGCGCCTGAAGCAACTCGAGCCGCGCGAGCTCGAGGCCTGCGTCGATGATCTCGTCGCGCAGACCCGCCCGCAACCTGCCTCCGCACACGGTGAGATGCTCGACTGGCAGCAGATCCGCGCGCTCGACGCCCGCGGCGTCTGCATCGGCGCGCACACGCGCCACCATGTCCTGCTCAGCCGCGTCGATGCCGATACCGCGCAGGCCGAGATCGTCGGCTCGCAGGCCGATATCGCCGACGCCATCGACGCCGCGCCCGCGCATTTCGCGTATCCGAATGGCGGTGCCGCCGATTTCGGCGAGCGCGACATGCGCATCGTGCGCGATGCCGGTTTTGCAACGGCCGTGACCTCGATCGAGGGCACCAACCGCCGCGGCGTCGACCGCTACCGGATCCTGCGCCACAACGTCCACGAGCAGCGCTATCGCGCGCCATCCGGACGATTGTCGCAGGCCCTGTTCTTCAGCGAGACCAGCGGCCTGCTCGGCTGGCTGCGTACCCGGCGGGCCGCATGAACATGCAAGCCGTCATTCGTCCCCAGGCCAGCATGCTGCCGGTGCTCATGTACCACGGCCTGCACGCCGATGAACGCACCAACGGCCGCTACGATGCGGTCTACAGCGTGCATCCGGACGCCTTCGCGCGGCAGCTCGACTGGTTGCTCGACAGCGGCTATCGCACGGTCCGCATCGGCGAGCACATCGCGCGCGACGGATCGGCGACGGGCGCGTCGCGGCCGGTGGCGATCACCTTCGACGATGGCGACATCTCCAACGTCGAAGTCGCGCTGCCTCTGCTGCGCGAACGGGGCATGACCGCGGAATTCTTCATCACCTCGGATTTCATCGGCCAGCCCGGCATGCTTGCCGCCGCCGACGTGCGCACGCTCGCCGAGGCCGGGATGGGCATCGGCGCGCACGGCCGCAGCCATGCCTTCCTCGAAGACCTCGATATCGACACGCTCGATGCGGAACTACGCGAGAGCCGCGCCTGCCTGTCGACGATCACCGGACGCCGTATCGATGCGCTGGCCTTGCCCGGCGGCCGCGGCGGCGAGCGCGAACGTCGCGCCGCACTCGCCCACGGCTATCGCCACCTGTTCGGCTCGGTACCCGGCCCGAACCGCGGCATGGAAAGCGACGACTGGCTGCAGCGGATCGCCGTGACGCGTGCGACTGCGCTGCCCGAATTCGCGGCCTTGGTCGCATGGCAGGGGTTGCATCCGCGGATGGTGCGCGCGCGCTTCGTCGCGTTGTCCTGGCCCAAGCGCCTGCTCGGCAATGCCGGCTACGAGCGCCTGCGCGCGCGCCTGCTGTGACGCCATGATGACCTTGAGCCTCATCCTGTTGTTCTGGTGCTGCGTCGGTCTCGTCGCCTACGCCTACGCAGGCTATCCGCTGATGGTGGCGTTGATCTCGCGACGCTTCGGCTGCGAACCCTGGCAGGCCAACCCGGCCGACGATGACGCTTGCCCGCCGCTGACGGTCGTCGTCGCGGCCTACGACGAGGAGGCGCGCATCGCCGCGCGCATCGCCGACATCCTGGCGCAGGACTATCCGGCCGAACGCCTGCACGTGCTCGTCGTCAGCGACGGCAGCGGCGATCGCACGGCGGAAGTCGCGGCCGCCGCGGCGATCGACGATCCGCGCATCGTCGTACTGGCACTGCCGGACAACGGTGGCAAGGCGGTCGCTCTGAACGCGGCGATGGCGCAGGTGAAGACAGACATCGTCGCTTTTACCGATGCGCGTCAGCGCTTCGCGCCGGGCGCTTTGCGCGCGCTGGTCGCTGGTTTCGCCGATCCGGACGTCGGCGCAGTCAGCGGCGAACTGGTCATCGACAATGCCATGGTCGCGAGCGCCGACGGCACGGCCGATGCCGCGCCGCAAGCCGTCGGACTTTACTGGCGCATGGAAAAACGCCTGCGCGGCGACGAGGCGCGGCTGGGCTGGCTGCATGGCGTGAGCGGCGCGATCTA
>JACMKK010000006.1 GCA_014380115.1 Luteimonas sp.
GTGATGTTGACCAGGATGCCGTTGGCGCCGGCGAGATTGACGTCGTCGAGCAACGGATTCTGGATCGCCGACTCGGCGGCGGCCTGGGCACGATCGTCACCACGCGCGCTGCCGGTGCCCATCATCGCCAGGCCCATCTCCGACATCACGGTGCGCACGTCGGCGAAGTCGACGTTGATCAAACCCGGACGCACGATCAGGTCGGCGATGCCCTGCACGGCGCCGAGCAGCACGTCGTTGGCGGCACGGAAGGCCTGGATCATGGTCGCGTTGCGACCGAGCACCGTGATCAGTTTTTCGTTCGGGATCGTGATCAGCGAATCGCAATGCTGCGACAGCTCGTCGATGCCCTTCAGCGCCACCTGCATGCGGCGACGTCCCTCGAACGGGAATGGTTTCGTGACGACGGCGACGGTCAGGATGCCCATCTCCTTCGCCAATTGCGCGACGACCGGCGCCGCGCCGGTGCCGGTGCCGCCGCCCATGCCGGCGGTGATGAAGACCATGTCGGCGCCTTGCAGCGCGTCCATGATGATCTCGCGGTCTTCCAGCGCCGCCTGGCGGCCGACTTCGGGATTCGCGCCTGCGCCGAGTCCCTTGGTGACGTTGCTGCCGAGCTGCAGTTGCAGCTTGGAGCCGCAGTTCTTGATCGCCTGCGCGTCGGTGTTGGCGGTGATGAACTCCACCCCGTCCACGCTGCTGTTGACCATGTGCGCGACCGCGTTGCCGCCGCCGCCGCCCACGCCCACGACCTTGATGATCGCGTTCGGAGCCATTTTCTCGACTAGTTCGAAATGCGCCATGTCCGTGTCCTCTCGTTATGTGTTGCTAGATTCGAATCGGTTGGTGTCGCCAAATGCTGCAATCGTCGTCGCCTCGCCTCTCGCCGATGCGCCTTCGCACCGGCCTTCGCCCTCGCCTGCGTAGCGAGCGCGTTCAAAATTCACCCCGGTACCAGTCCTTCACCTTCTTGAAGAAACTGCCGGCGCGCCCGGTCGGGATCACCGGGCGTCGCGGATGCTCGATCTGGCTGCCCAGCAGCAGCAGGCCGACGCCGGTGGCATGCACGGGGTTGCCGACCACTTCGCCCAGGCCGGTCACGTGTTGCGGGATGCCGATGCGTACCGGCATCTGCAGCATCTCCTCGGCCAGTTCGACCACGCCTTCCATCTTCGAGGCGCCACCGGTCAACACCATGCCGGCGCGCACCAGCTCCTCGAAGCCGGAGCGGCGCAGTTCGGCCTGCACCATCTCGAAGATTTCCTCGTAGCGACCTTGCACCGCCTGCGCCAAGGCGTGCCTTGGCAGTCGACGCGGCGGACGATCGCCGACGCTCGGCACCTGGATGCTTTCCTCGGCCGTCGCCAGCTGCGCCAGCGCACAGGCGTAACGCACCTTGATCTGCTCGGCTTCCGGCGTCGGCGTGCGCAGCATGTGCGCGATGTCGTTGGTGACGTGATCGCCCGCGATCGGCAGCGACGCCGTGTGGCAGATCGCGCCCTGCACGAACACCGCCAGGTCGGTCGTGCCCGCGCCGATGTCGACGAGGACCACGCCGAGTTCGCGCTCGTCGCTGGTCAGCACCGCGGTCGCCGAACCCAGCGAGGACAGGATCAGGTCGTCGACCTGCAAACCGCAGCGCGCGACGCACTTGCTGATGTTCGCTGCGGCCGACTGCGCGCAGACGACGAGATGCGCGTGCACCTCCAGGCGCACGCCGGTCATGCCGACCGGATTGCGAATGCCTTCCTGCGAATCGTCCAACACATATTCGCGCGGGATCGCATGCAGGATTTTCTGGTCGGCCGGGATCGCGACCGCTTTCGCCGCTTCGAGCACGCGATCGAGATCGGAGTACGTCACTTCGCCGTCGCGGATCGGCACGATGCCGGGCGAGTTGCGGCACTGCACGTGGTTGCCGGAGATCGATGCATAGACCGAACGGATCTCGCAGCCGGCCATGAGCTCGGCCTCCTCGACCGCGCGCTGGATCGACTGCACGGTCGACTCGATGTCGACCACCACGCCGCGCTTGAGCCCGCGCGATTCGTGCGACCCAATGCCGATCACTTCGATCGGATTGCCCGGGGAGTACTCGCCGACCAGCGCCACCACTTTCGATGTGCCGATGTCGAGCCCGACGATCAGTGCCTTGTCGCCTTTGCGGTTCATGTCTGCGTTTGCCCTTGCACGTGCGGCGCCGCGGCCGGCTTGGGCGCGAACGCCGGCCAGCTCAGCGCAAAACCATTGGTGTAGCGGAGATCGGCGCGCGTCAGCGGCGATTGCTTTTGTGCGAGCAACTGCGGCATCAGGCGTGCGAAGCGGGTCAGGCGAAGTCGCGCCTCGCTGCTGCCGATTACCACCTGGGTCCCGTTCGACAACGTCAGCGACCAGCTGCCGCGCGGATCGACGGAGAGCGTACTCACGTCATAGCCGCTCGGCGCGAACATCGCGCGCGATTCGTTGTACAGCGCGACCACGTCGGCGACGCGCGCCTCGGGCGCGTCGAAGCGCGGCAATCCCTTCGGCACCTGGATCGCGCCGATCGGGAACAGCCGGCCGTGTTCGGACAGCAGTCGGTCCTTGCCCCACTGCGCGAACGGCCTGTGTTCGATGACGCGCACTTCGAGCACGTCGGGCCAGCGCTTGCGTACTTCGGCGCGCTCGACCCAGGGCAGCTTCGCCACGGCTGCTTGCGCGTCGGCGAGCCGGATCGCGAAGAAGCCGCGCTGCGCGAACGGCAGCACGGTCGTGCGTAGCTGCTGCGGATCGACGCGCTGCATCTCGCCGCCGACGCGCAGCGTGCGCAGCGGCCAGCGTTCGGCGCCGATCCAGCCGTTGACCACGGCCACGACCGGCAGCGCGACCAGCGCCAGCGCGAGCATCCAGGCGACGATGCGCAACAGCGCGTTCATGTGCTGCCTCCATCCATTGCCAGGCAAAGACCAGCCAACGCTCCGTCATCCCGAGCGTAGCGAGGGATCTGATGTGCCCTTCCTGCGCACCGGAAAGCAGATCCCCCGCTGCGCTCGGGATGACGGCGCGGATGACGGTAGCGAGGCGCGCTCATCACGATGCCTCCGGTATCGATGTCTCAAGGATCCGCCAGCACAATTCCTCGAAGTCGATGCCGAAAGCCGCCGCCGATTTCGGCATCAGTGAATGGCTGGTCATGCCTGGCGCGGTGTTCGCTTCCAGCAGCCAGTTGCGGCCGTCGCGGTCGCGCATGAAGTCGACGCGCGCCCAGCCCTTGAGGTCGAGCCCGGCGAACGCGCGCTCAGCCTGCGCGCGCGCTTCTGCTTCGCCACTTTCATCCAGACCCGGGCAGATGTACTGCGTGTCGTCCGCCACGTACTTGGCGTGATAGTCGTAGTACTCCCCCGCTGGCACGATGTGGATGCTGGCCAGCGCCTGGCCGTCGAGCACTGCGATCGTGTACTCACCGCCCTCGATCAGTTGCTCCATCAATAGCTCGCCGGGATAGCGCGCGGCCAGCTCGACCGCTGCTTCGAGGTCGGCATCGCTGAAGACGCGACTGACGCCGACGCTGGAGCCTTCCAGCGACGGCTTGATGATCAGCGGCAGGCCGAGGTCACGCGCCGCCGCATGCACGTCGTCGCCCTTGGCGAGGCGCAGATAGCGCGGCGTCGGCAAGCCCATCGACAACCAGACCTGCTTGGCGCGGATCTTGTCGAGGCTGAGCGCGCTGCCGAGCACGCCGGAGCCGGTGTACGGCACGCCGAGCGCTTCCAGCAGGCCTTGCAGCACCCCGCTCTCGCCGTCGCCGCCGTGCAGGATGTTGAAGACGCGGTCGAACTGCTTGTCTTGCAGTTCGCGCAGCAGGTTTGGCACGCCGTCGACGGCTTCGGCGGAGACGCCGCGCGCGCGCAGGGCCTCAAGCACGTTGCGGCCGGAATCCAGCGACACTTCGCGCTCGGAGGTAATACCGCCCATCAGCACGGCGACGCGGCCGAACGCGGCCGGATCGTCGATCTTCATCGGGCTGACGCGCGCTGGAATCTGCTTGCTCACTTACTTGCGGTCCTTTTGGGTTTGCGATGGCACGTCGAATCCGTGCGCGGCGAGGTGTTGTGCGGCGTGGCCGATGTCGCCGGCGCCCATCAGCAGCAGCAGGTCGCCGTCGCGCAGCACGTCGGGCAACACCGATGCCAACTCGCTCGCGCTGCCGACGACAACAGGATCGATGCGACCGCGCGCGCGGATCGCGCGTGCCAGCGACTTGGCGTCGGCTCCTGCGATCGGCGCCTCGCCTGCGGGATAGACCTCGGTGAGCACCAGTGCGTCGACGCTCGACAGCACGCCGGCGAAATCGTCGAATAAATCGCGCGTGCGGCTGTAGCGATGCGGCTGGAATGCGACCACGAGGCGTTTCTCGGGCCAACCGCCGCGCGCGGCGTCGAACACCGCCTGCAAGTCCTTCGGGTGATGACCGTAATCGTCGACCAACTGCACCATCGCGCCA
>JACMKK010000121.1 GCA_014380115.1 Luteimonas sp.
ACGCCTGAGGCCGAGTACCGTCATGTCACGCTGGACCTGACGCTGGCCGTGGCGAAGACCCTGGCGCGGCTGAATCCGAACCTCGTCTTCGTGTACGTCTCCGGCGCATATTCCGATCCGTCGAGCCGGATCATGCCATTGCGTGTCAAGGGCGAGACAGAACAGGCACTCGCCGCATTGCCGATACGCACAGTGATGCTGCGCACCGGCGGCGTGCAACCGGTCGAAGGCGTGCACTCGCCCCATGCGGCGCGGGCCGCGCTCTATGCCGTCGGCGCGCCGCTCATGGGGATCGGCTTGCGGCTGATGCCGAGCATGGTGACCACCACGCAGCGCGTCGGCCGCGCGATGCTGCAGCTGGTGCGACAAGTATCGCCGCCGGCTATCGTCGAGAACGCGGAGATCAACCGCATTGGCGCATAGCGACAGGCGCTCGTAGGGTGAGGAAATAGGGGTCAGAGTTGTCTTTCTCAGATAACGCGAGAACGTGCATTCTGACCCCGTTCTTCGGCCTTACCCGGGCTACGCTGGCTGACTCCGTTCGTCACTTCGTCAGTTGATGATCGAAAGAAAGTGCACTCTGACTCTAGTGCTTCGCTAACGGTCAAGGCAATCAGGCGCGCTCGCTTCAAGGCGTGGTGAATTCCGTGTAGTCGTGGCGCGTTGTGACGATCTCCACGCCCGGCGGGAGCGCGCAACTGAAGTTGATCTGGTCGCCGAAATATCCGCCTTCCTGGCTGGCGATGAAGTGCATAAAATGTCCCCACACCAGGTCTGGGCTGGTGGCGGGCACGACCATCGACTTCGAGTAGTATGCCCACCCGAAGTGACCGTCGGGGAAGCGATGATTGGTCACCAGGGTACAGCCCACCATTGCATCAGCGCCGCTGCGGTTGATGAAGCTGACCGCCGCCAGCGACGAACCGGCGCCGGATTCCGAGCCTTCCATCTGCGCCTGCATCGAGCAAGTAACGAACGTCAACGAATCGCTGATATTGGCGATGCCGGTGGCCCGTCGGAATAGCTTGTTCTCCGCGCCCGGCGAGCGCGGGTCGCAATCGGCAACGGCGTTATTCATGATGAAACGGAAGGTGAACACAGCGGCTGCCGGCGTGGATGCCAACGCGCCCGCGATAGCCGTCAGGACGACTGCACCCGGCAGCCACGTCCGAAGCAATACGTTCATGATCAAGACTCCTGCATGGATGCGATATGCCGAGCGCGTATTCGGTGATGCCAAAGGCGTCATGCGCGGCCCCCTCCCTCTCGATGGGGGCGACGGGCGCTGCGGCACGTGTCAGATTCCAACCGTGCATGTGTATGGCGCGTGCAGTTTGTTCAGGCCTCGATGAGCGAATGCGGGCGCCCACTTTGCCAAATACCCGTATGCCGCTATTCAGGACAGCGCGGACACGCCGCTTACACGCGGGACGACGGAAGGTAGCCGCGCCATCGGCTGGCGGAGCCGGTTCCTTCACTCTACGTCCGTCGAGGAATGATCTTTCTTCACGAGGAAGGTATCGGTGGCTACGTCGGCAATTCGATCGTATTCAGCTACAAACTGCCACCGGACGTCACGCTGATGAGTACGCGACGCGATTCGTTCGAACCGACCGCCGAGACTCGGTGATGGCCGGTCCTCGGGCTGACGGCATGCACAAGAGGCGGTGGCCGTTCTGGGCGAGCGCGGTGGTCATCGCAGCGCTCGTGGCGGCCGCGCTCGTTTGGACGCGCCTGGCCGCGAAGGCAGAGTCGGACGCCACTGCGCAGCGCCTGCAGCGCATCGAACAGGTGCAGCAGGACCAATCTCGGCAGTTGGAGGCGCTGTTGCAACAGCGCCCGATGCGGCGTTCCGCGGCAGCGCAGCTGCCGTCCGCACGCGGCGCCGCGGACCGCAGCATGCCGCGCGATGCGGCACCGGAAGCCATCGCCCGCCAACTGGATGCTCAGCACCGCGCAGAGCGTGTTGATCGGGCGTGGTCGGCGCAAGCAGAGAACGAACTGACCAGGCTGGCGCGCGGCGACTGGGTCGCCGAGGCCGGAGGCGGTCCCACCGAGTTTGCCGTGGATTGCCGCTCGACCTCGTGCCGCGTCGATGCGCAATTCGTGCGCCAAAGTCAGGCCTACGACTGGGGTGAGCTATTCCTGACCCAAGCCGGCGGGACGATCTATCGCTCACAGATCGTGGTCATTCCGCGGGCGGAAGGCGGCGCGCAGTTGCAGGTGTATTCGACACGAAAGCCGGACGGTTGATGCTTTACGACAAGACACCTGGAGTTGGCTCGAATTGCCGCGTGGCGTCCAGGGACCACTCGAGGTCGAAAGCGGTCACTGACTCGAAAACTTGCTAGGCCGCAGGCTGGATAGGCTTCATCAACCCCGCATATCGCAGAGGGGAAAGCGCTGGGTTGGCAGAGCTAACCCAGCCTACGGCCATCGGGCAACCGATCATTCCCCCGCAGGCGGCGATGGCCCATTGCGCGCGTCGGGGAGCACGCCTTCGATCCGGCGATCAGGAACCAGCCACGACACAGCCACCGCGGCGTACAGCAACAACGCGAACCACGGCGTCCAGAAAGTGGACACGATGCCGATTGCATACAGCACCGGCGAGAGCTTGCCTTTCCAGTCGCTGCCGACCGCCCGCCGCAGCACCGATGCGTCGCCTTCGAGGCCGATCAGCGTCCGCTGCAGGATCCAGTACGCCACCGCCGCCATCAGCAGCACGCCGCCATAGGCGGCCGTGGGCGCCGCGGCGAAATGGTTCTCGCCCATCCAGGCGGTAGTGAACGGGAACAGCGAGAGCCAGAACAGCAGGTGCAGGTTCGCCCACAACACACCGCCGGACACCCGCCGGGATGCCGCAGCATGTGGTGGTGGTTGTTCCAGTAGATCCCCACGTACACGAAGCTCAGCACGTAGCTCAGCAGCACAGGCAACAGCGGCGCGAGCGATGCGAAGGAATCGCCGTGCGGCACCTTCAGCTCCAAGACCATGATCGTGATGATGATCGCGATGACCGCGTCGCTGAACGCTTCCAGCCGCCCCTTGCCCATCGTCATCTCCCGGGATCGAAATCAGGGGTCAGAGTAGCGTTCTTCTAAAAAGCGAAACGCACGCTGACCACAGTGTTTGGCGACCTCTTCAACCTCCGCCCAACGTCTTCCTGAAGAATGCCAAGGCATCGGCGTTCACCCGCCCGTGCACTTCTGCGCGGTCGACGCCTTCCGGATCGCGGCAGATCTCGCCGGCATTGCGGGCAAGTTCGCTGGAACATGGCGCCAGGAACACCCAGTGGTCCGCTTTCGGCACCTTCTCGATGCCGGCGAGCGTTCGCAGCAAGGGCGCGATGCGCAAGGCGTTCTCGTCCGGCAACAACACGTGATCCTGCTCGCCGTAATAGAGGAATACCGGCTGCTTGATCGCCGCCATGCCCGCCGCGTCGAAAGGAATGCTTTGCGGTGCCATGGCGAACGCCGACTTGACGCGCGGATCCGAGGGCTCGCCCCAGCGCGTTACCGAGTTCTGCAGGGCGTCCACAGCGGCACGGGTTCCTTCCGCACCGAGCCGTTTCACGGTGCCGCAGATCTCTGCGTCGTCCGGATGGCGCTCGCAGTAACCGATGAAACGGTCGAAGCGCGGCGTCGCGCCGACGACGAGCAGGCTGGTGTAACCGCCCGCCGAGAAGCCGGCGACGCCGATGCGTTCCGCATCGATCATGGGCTTCCAGCGGGGATGGGCGAGCAGCGCGTCGATCGTCGCCGACACCTGGGCCGGCCGCCCGAACATGACCTCGGCCGTACCGTCGCCGCTCGTGTCGTGGAAGTTGTCCTTCGGGTGTTCGATCGTCGCGACGATGAAGCCATGTCTGGCCAGATAGGCCGCCATGTCGTGGTGGCCAAGGTTGGAGCCGCCATGGCCGTGCGAGATCACCACCAGCGGCCTCGGCTCGTCTTGCGCAGGTGCATCGAACGCCGCGTCGACCTCGTAGGGTCCGATGCGCGTGATGCCTTCGGATGCCCGCGTCGAAGGGTAGAAAACGAAGCCCGGCATCGCGTTGCCGCCAACCGGATCCTTCACCTCGATGGCCGCAATGCCGACGCCCGGAGCGACCTCTGCCAGAAGCGCGGGCGATACGGCAAGCAACAGGATTGCAAGCCACCGCAGTCGCCGTGGTGCGACATCGCGTGGTTCGTTTCCGAGCTGGAACCACTGCATCATCGGTCATCTCCAGCATAGGCGTGTGTTGCGGCGGTACGTTACGGGCCCCATCACGTCGCGGCAAGTGCGAGCCCGGACGCCTCGCCGGTGCGACCCGCGCAATGGACATTCCATGCAGCTCGTAGGATGGGTTGAGCGCAGCGATACCCATCGCTACTGATCAGCATGGGTATCGCTGCGCTCAACCCATCCTACTGGCGTGTTCTTTCGCTTTCCTGTTGGGTACGCCCGATGAAGTCGAGCATGAGCGGCACGGCCGCGGCGGCGTGTGTCTCGAGCAGCTTGTGGCCGGCGTCGAGAACGTGCGCTTCCATCCTCGGCAGATCCTGCATCCACGACAGGACCTCGGCGAGATCAAAGAATGGATCGTGCCTTCCCCAGATCAGCACGGCAGGCGGCTGCCGACGCGCAAGATAATCTGCGATCGCTTCGAACCGCCCGACGTAGTTCCCATAGTCCCTGATGAGCGCCCGCTGCGTGTCCATCCGGCCCGGCAAGTTCATCACCCGCCAGTCCTCCTCCCAGACTTCGGGCGACATACGCGCGACCACGTCCGGCGGAGCCCCGGAAATGTAGGTATCGCGCGTCCCTTCGAATGTGAGGTGCGCAGTCGCGGCCGCCTCGTTTTCAGGGGTCGGCTGCGACCAGTAGGCCTGCGTCGCATCCCATTGCGGACCGAGCCCGGTTCGATGAGCGTTGCCGTTCTGAACGATGAGGCCCAAAACTCGTTCGGGTGCCTGCATGGCGATGTGGAAACCCGCTGGGGCCCCGTAATCATGCAGATAGATGTAGCGCGGCCCGATCGAGAGCCGCTCCAGCAGCTCCGAGATGGCTTCACCGAAGGCGGGAAACGAAGGCGACTGCAGCACCTCGGACTCGCCAAAGCCCGGCAGATCGGGCGCGATCACGTAGGCGGCCTGCGACAGCTCCGGCACGACCTCCCGGAACATTCGCGCGGAGCTCGGAGATCCGTGCAGGAGCAGCACGGCGGGCTTGGTTGCGTCACCTGCCGTGATGAAGGACAACTCTGTGCCGCCTGACAGGCGAATTCGTTGTCGGGTCGTCGGGCGCATGTCCGGACTCCTCTTCTCAATAAGTCGTTCCTGACACCTTTTCCTGCAACACCTTTTCTGCGTCGATCACGTCAACGCCCTGCATCTGTCCCAGCAGGCTGTCGAACCACGGCTTGTGGGAAGCGCCGACGATGGACAGGACGCGGGCACCGGGCCGCTCGCGGAAGGCCGCGCGGATGTTGGCCACCATGCGCAGGTTGCGGGTCTCCCAGCCGGCGACATAGAGCTGTCCGTAATGTTGCGGCGACGGATCCCGCATCGCCGCGCCGAAGTCGCTGTCGAGCGCGATGCGCAGGACGTCGGGACGGTTGATGTAGCGATACAACGCCAGCATGTCGCCGCCTTTCGTGATGTCGTCTTCCTGTTTGCGCATGGGCGCCGCAGCCGCGCTGGCGGCATTCCACGCCTCCTGGACCGTCCTCCAGTACGCGGCTTCATCCGTGACGGAAACGTTGTCGCCGGTGTGGTCGTCGATGGCGAACACGCGTTGCAATCCCAGCCGGGCGGCCAGGCGCGCCGCGATCATGCCGTTCTCGTTCTTGCGCGTCTCGAGCTTGTGCAGTCCCGCCACCAACGCATCGTTCAAGCCGTCGCCGGCACGCCGCTCGGTCTCCGGCAGCTGCAGCCATTGGGTCAATGCGGATGCGCCGTCGTTGGCCGCCAGGAACAGCGCCGCCAGATGCCGACGCTGCGCCGGCGTCGGCTGCGTCGGCCAAGCGGCCAGCGTCTTGCCGACTTCGGCGATGGCCGCGGGGACATCCAGACCGGTCGCGGCCTTGGCATCCTCGGTTGCGCGGCAGTAGGTCGACACGTCTTTCGGGGCGTAGACCGTGGGATAGCGAGCCATCAGGTCGCAGCTTTCGCCGGAGATCGCCTCGATGGTGATGACCTCCGGCTTGAAGGCGGCCAGCCGCGCCAGCAAGGGTTCCAGCGATTCCGGCTTGAAGTCTTTCGGCAACTGGGACAGATGCACGCTGCCCAGTACCAATACTTGCGCGCGCGGGCCCGCCATGTCCTGGTCCAGTACGGACAAGTCGACCTGTGCCTGCACCATGCCAGACCAGATCAAGGCTGCCGACAGTGCACTTCCCACCCACCGCTTCTTCATTCGTCGCTCCTGCGCGCGTTGTGATGCTGGGCTTTGCAGCCCGGCCTACGGATGTATCTCAAGGTCTCCCCAAGAGAGCGACTTCATTCTCATGGAAGACGCTCTCGTCTTCCTGTGTCGAAAGGCCCAGGCGCCGTAATGCGCACTGCGCTTGTCAGGGCTGCAGCGCGCGTTTTGGACCCGACACATACGGATTTCCGGCCACATACCATCGCCATGGGTGTGCGGCGTCCTTGGCGATGCCGATACGAGGCGAGTTGCCTGGTTGGGCAGGCGGCGAGACACCATCGTCGAGAATGGTCACGCGCGATTGGCGATCGGTCAGATCAAGGGAGTCTTCCTTGCCCGTAATCCCCAGTGCCTGGCACAAGCGCGCAGGTCCGCTGGACAACAATCGATCGGCCTGGATTCCGCGAGCAGATCGCATCTCGTCCAAACCCGTCAGCGGCTGCAAGGCGCGAATCAGCACGCCACTGCCCGGTTCGGTCTCCCAAGCGACCGCGTTCGCGCACCAATGCATGCCGTAGGTGAAGTAGACATACATATGACCTGGCGGGCCGAACATGGTGGCATTGCGTGCCGTCCTGCCCCGATACGAATGGGCAGCCGCATCGAGCGCTCCGCAGTAGGCCTCCACTTCCACGATGCGTCCACTGCGGCCATCCGCCGTCGCCATCACCTTGTTGAGAAGGGCGGGAGCCACTTCCAGGGGGCTGCGCTGATAGAACCCTCGAGTCATGAGGTTCGCACGTATTTTCATGGCAAGCAGTCGAGGAGCAGTAGTTGAATTAGTTTTCAAGAACTAGGATTTAGATTTGCCGACACCTGTCCCGGTTGTCGAAAGACTTCCTCGTCAGGTTTCCTGACCACTCGTGAGACCCGCTCTCCGCTGGTGAGTTCTACCGAGATTTCGCGGCGTTTCTAAGACAACTCCGGTATTTCGAACGATGGCATGGATTCGAACGCCGGTTTGGCGAACAGGTAACCCTGATAGAACTGCACCCCAAGGCCGTGGAACCAGGCGAATTCGTCGACGGTTTCCACTCCTTCCACCACAACATCGATACCGAGGTCGGCGCATACCTGCCAGATGCCTCGCACGATCGCCTGCCGGGGGCCATGACGATGGATGTCGCGAACCAGCCCCATGTCGAGCTTGACGATGTCCGGTTGAAAGTCGGCCAGCAACATCAATCCCGAGAATCCTGCACCGAAGTCGTCGATCGCAAAACGCATGCCCGCACGGCGGTACTCGTTCACCACGTTTGCGAAGTGCGCGCGATCGGCGATGGCCTCGACCTCGGTCGCTTCCACGATGATGCGTTCGAGCGGAAAGCCCACACGATCCGCAGAGGCCACGGTGGAGTCCAATCCCAGCATCGGATCCATCGCGGCGCTCGGCAGAAGATTGAGGTTCAAGTTGGTGTCGAGCCCGATCCGGCATGCGACTTCGATCGCGCGGGCCCGGCAGGCGTCATCAAATACGGCCAGCTCTGCTCCGTGGTATCGCCCAAGCACCTGATAAGCGGATTCGCCGTTGAGCCCCCGCACGAGCGCCTCATGCGAATACGCCCGTCGCGATACCGTGTCGACGACTGGCTGGAAGGCAAAGGAAAAACCTGCCCCTGACGGTTTGCCGACTGGATCGCTGTCGCCAGTCACCCCGTGGCGCCTTGCAGGCCGGAGCGCCAGCGCCCTTTCGAGAACGCGTCCAAGATCTTGCGCGCGCGTCCCGGGGGCAGTGCGACCAGTGACGTTGCCTCGCCGAAGAAATCACTGAAGCCTTCCAAAGGCGCGGCGCCGTTGGTTGCCGCATCGACGAATCCCATCGTCCATTGTCCGAAGTCGCGCCGGGCAATCGGTTCCTGAATGATGCGCGTCACGCTGGTGTGGCGCGGGTCGGCGGCAATCGTTTGATACAGCGCCTCGAGCGTTGCTTCCTCGCCCTCCAGGACCTGAAAGAACGCGCCATCGGCGTAGAGCAGCATGCCGCTGACGGAGTTCACCGCATTGTTGTCGCGCGCTGTCGTCAGCACGGAATTGAGCATGGCCGTATTCATCGGGCCTGCTGCGGCGCTGGTGTAGATCAAATGGCTCAATCGCTGTTGCGGCATCCTGCACCCGCTTTCGCAGTCCGACGCAGCGAGTGTAGCGCGGGGGCTGGATTGGCTTCGTCACCCAGCTTCTTGCGGAGAGAAAGCGCTGGGTTGGAACAGCTAATCCAGCCTACGGCCCTATCAATGGAGCTGACCCGTTCCTTTTGGTCGAGCCGCAAGCTCCCCGAGGCCGGCGATGGACAGTTGGGACTCGCGCGTCAGCCTCAGGGTGCCGCGCGCAACCCTTTCAGCTTGAAGGCAAGGTTTGGCCTGTCGCGATCGCAAGGAAAATCCGGCGCCGCGCAAGGTTCGAAGACTCGATCGCAAGGCAGAAAGCGTGAGCGGCGATCCCCGCGACCTGCGCACAAGCCATCGACGCTTGCGCACGCAAGTAGCGGAGCCTCGCGCGCGAGGCATTCGGGGTGGAAGCTAGGTGTTTTCGCCTCGCTGTCGGGACTCGAAGCGACGCGGGTCGCGCGGCGGGTCAGCGGCGGCATCATGAAAGTCACTGAGTGCGCTTCGCTTACAGCGCGACGCTGGCTTACGAAAGTGCACTCTGACCCCTGTTTTTCGATCATCACCATTTGCCCGCCCATGGGTATCGCTGCGCTCACCCATCCAACGGCCGTTTCATGGCTTCAACGCTGCAACCCGGAAACGATCTCCGACACGCCGAGCCCCAGCTCGAGTTGTACACGCACGTAGTCGCGTTCCTTGCGGGACAAGCTGCGGCCGACGGCGATGCGGACATCCTCCGCATCCAGGATGCGCATGATCCTAGGCAGCGCCGAGCCTATTACGTCAGGCCCGTAGCCGGCTTCGCGCAAGGCGGCGCTGATGAGTGCTTCGACGTCCATGACCGTCCGGATTGATTTCACGGGGTTGCATTGTGCGCTGTGCGGAGAGACGTCGACGCCGACCTCGCGTGTTCCAAAGTGCACCCGGGACGCCTGTGGGAAAGTCTAACCTGCCCCGTTTTGTTACGGGGCCTGCCATGATGACTTGAATCCCAGTTCACGCAACATCTTCATCAGGTCGCGCAAGGGACACCAGCAGTGACGCACGCGTTCGGGATCTTTTTGTTGTACGGCGCGCTCAACGGAGTGACGTAGCCCGGGTAAGCGAAGCGCACCCTTACCGGACCCGAGGTACCGTTGACCTCGCATATAGTATGAACGTGCGGCGCGTCATCAGAATCAATGGTCTGGCCGTCGATCACGCTCTGGGCGTCGAGCCCTCCTAGGGCCCTTAGGACATTCGCTAGTGTGGATTTTCCGCGTCCGTTCTCGGCGTACACGAGGGTGACAACATCGAACTCCGCAGGCACGGGGATACCATCCCGCAATAGGCCGATGTTGTCGAACTTGATGAGCTTCTTGAGCATATCTGCGCCCCGCGCGTTTCCCCTATCCCGATCATGGGCGGTATATGGGTGGGCGCCAAGGCTTGACACGAAAAAAGCCGCCCTTGCAGGCGGCTTCGTTCGTCTCATTCCACGTCACGTCCGTAGGCGGGTCGTTAGGTGGGTAGATCGGTCAAGCTGCCGTAAAGCAGTTGACCGGTTTGATGAAATGGCGTCCCCACGGGGATTCGAACGTCGGTGCCCACCGTGAAAGGGGTTAGCGTCACACCATCGGCAGCTTAAGCCCCTGCTCTTTCGCACACACCTTCGCAATCTCATACCCGGCATCCGCATGCCGCATCACACCCGTGCCGGGATCGTTCCACAGCACCCGCGCAATCCGCTTGTCCGCCGCTTCCGTGCCATCGCACACGATCACCACGCCCGAGTGCTGCGAATACCCCATCCCCACCCCGCCGCCGTGATGCAGCGACACCCATGTCGCACCGCCGGCGACGTTGAGCATGGCGTTGAGCAGCGGCCAGTCGCTGACGGCGTCGCTGCCGTCCTGCATCGCTTCGGTTTCGCGGTTGGGTGAGGCGACGGAGCCGCTGTCGAGGTGGTCGCGGCCGATCACGACCGGCGCTTTCAATTCGCCGTTGCGTACCATCTCGTTGAACGCGAGGCCGAGCTTGTCGCGCAGCCCCAGACCGACCCAGCAGATGCGCGCCGGCAGGCCCTGGAAGCTGATGCGCTCGCGCGCCATGTCGAGCCAGTTGTGCAGGTGCTTGTCGTCTGGGATCAATTCCTTGACCTTGGCATCGGTCTTGTAGATGTCTTCCGGATCGCCGGACAGTGCCACCCAGCGGAATGGGCCGATGCCGCGGCAAAACAATGGACGCACGTAGGCCGGGACGAAGCCGGGGAAATCGAACGCGCTGGTACAGCCTTCGTCCTGCGCCATCTGGCGGATGTTGTTGCCGTAGTCGAACGTGGGGATGCCCAGCTTCTGGAACGCGAGCATCGCTTCGACGTGCACGCGCATCGACTTCTTGGCGGCGTCGCGCACCTTTTCCGGATGCTGCTTCTGGTCGGCGAGCCATTGCTCCACCGTCCAGCCGATCGGCAGGTAGCCGTGCACCGGATCGTGCGCGCTGGTCTGGTCGGTGACGGCGTCCGGGCGCACGCCGCGCTCGACGAGTTGCGGCAGGAGTTCCGCGGCGTTGCCGAGCAACGCGATCGATTTCGCTGCGCCGGCCTTCGTGTACTTGGCGATGCGCGCGAGGGCGTCGTCGAGGTCGTCGGCCTGTTCGTCGACGTAGCGGGTCTTCAGGCGCATGTCGATGCGCGACTGCTGGCATTCGATGTTGAGGCTGCAGGCGCCGGCCAGCGAGGCGGCCAGCGGCTGCGCGCCGCCCATGCCGCCGAGGCCGGCGGTGAGGATCCATTTGCCGGTGAGGTCGCCGTCGTAGTGCTGGCGGCCCATTTCGACGAAGGTTTCGTAGGTGCCCTGCACGATGCCCTGGCTGCCGATGTAGATCCACGAGCCGGCCGTCATCTGGCCGTACATCATCAGGCCCTTCTTATCGAGTTCGTTGAAGTGTTCCCAAGTCGCCCAATGCGGGACGAGGTTGGAGTTGGCGATGAGCACGCGCGGTGCGTCGGCGTGCGTCGGGAAGATCCCGACGGGCTTGCCGGATTGGATCAGCAGGGTTTCGTCGTCGCCGAGTTCCTTCAGCGATTTCAGGATGGCGTCGTAGCAGTCCCAGTCGCGCGCGGCGCGGCCGATGCCGCCGTAGACGACGAGTTCGGCCGGGTTCTCGGCGACTTCGGCGTCGAGGTTGTTCTGCAGCATCCGGTACGGGGCTTCGGTGAGCCAGGATTTGCAGCTCAGTGCCGTGCCGCGCGGGGCGCGGATGTTGCGGGTGGGGTCGTTGCGGTTGGACATGGGGGCTTCCGCGGGAGGCTAGGTGGTGATTATCGCATTGGGGTGTTTGGTGATCGGGGGTGGATGCCGGACAAGATCAAGAGCAAATCCCCCGTCGACCGCTGCGCGGTCGACTGCCCCCTTTGTCAAAGGGGGCAACGGCGTGGAGCTTCGTTGGATGTATCAGGCGCGCAGCAAGTCAGCGCGAGGGCGTGGCATGCCTTTCTTCCCCCTTTGAAAAAGGGGGATCGAGGGGGATTTGCTCTTGTCCGGTAGAGGTGTGAGGGTGGTGCTGCGTCGGGCTTCGACAGACGTGCCGCTGTAGCGTGGAGCAAAGCCACAGGGTTCCCGCCTTCGCGGGAACGACGAGCAGCAGCGGCGCGGGCCCTCAGGTTGTGCACGAGACGGCGAAATCGCTTTCAAGGCGCGCTTGTTGACGAACGGCAGGCTGCATGGGTGCGATCGCCTGCTAACGTCGTCGCTGCCGTCCCCACCGACTCGAGGTTCCGCCATGAAGTGGATCATTCCTGCTGTTGCCGGCCTGCTGGCGGCGAGCGTTGCCATGGCGCAGAAGGCGCCCGTCGCGATTGCGGACTACGTTGCGGCGGCGGTCGCCGATCCGGGTCGCGAGAAGGATCGCGTCAACGACAAGCGGCGCAAGGTTGGCGAGCTTGTGGCGTTCTCCGGTGCCAAGCCCGGCGATCGCGTGCTCGAGCTGGTGCCGGGCAGCGGGTATTTCACGCGCGTGTTCAGCAAGGTGGTGGGGCCGAAGGGCAACGTCTACGCGGTGTGGCCGACCGAGTACGACAACGTCTCGCATCCGGATTCGGACAAGTTGCGTGCGGTGGCGAAGCAGCCGGGATATACCAACATCAACGTGCTGATCCAGCCTGCTGCGAAGCTGACCGCACCGAAGCCGCTGGACGTGGTGTTCACTTCGCAGAACTATCACGACTATCCGGATCCGTTCATGGGGCCAACCGATCCGGCGATCCTCAACAAGGCGGTGTTCAAGGCGCTGAAGCCGGGTGGGGTGTTCGTGATCATCGATCACGTTGCCGAGGCGGGGTCCGGGCAGCGCGATACCGATACCCTGCATCGGATCGATCCGGCGATCGTGAAGAAGCAGCTGCAGGCAGCGGGGTTCGAGTTCGTCGGCGAGAGCAAGGTGTTGCGCAATGCGAAGGACGATCACAAGTTGAAGGTGTTCGATCCGAAGATCCGGCGGCATACGGATCAGTTTGCTTACAAGTTTCGGAAGCCTTTGGCGAAGACTTGAGAGCGCCCCCACCCCGGCCCTCCCCCGCTTCGCGGAGGAGGGAGACAAGCGGAGGGTGTTCGATCCGGAGATCCGGCGGTATACGGATCAGTTTGCTTACAAGTTTCGGAAGCCTTTGGCGAAAACTTGAGAGCGCCCCACCCCGGCCCTCCCCCGCTTCGCGGAGGAGGGAGACAAGCGCTTCGGCCAGCGGCACCTTCGCGTGTCCGCGTCATGACCCCAGCAAGCAAAACGCCCGGCTTTCGCCGGGCGTTTGTCATGGTCGCTTCGTGCCGCTCAGCGCACCGACGGATCCAGCCTGCGCAGCGCATCGCCGATGTCGGTCGCACCGGTATCGCGAAGGTCCTCTTGCGTATAGCTGCGGCCGTTGGCGGCGATGCATTTCTGCTTCTCCCTTTCCGCCCGGGCGTTGTAGCGCGTGGTGATGAGCGAACCGGTGGAGCGCAGGCAGTTGCGATCGGAAAGCCTGTCGGCGTTCTGGTCGGTCGCGTCGGCGGCCTGCATCTGCGCGATGGGCTGGTCGGCCTCATCCTTGACGGTCACCGAGCCGCTGGACTGCGCTTGCGCGGCAAACGCGAAGCCAAACATCAGGCTGGCGATCAGAAGTCGTTTCATGGCGTCACCTCGTGGGGAAGTCTGCTGAAAAGCAGGGCGCACGCTGCGCCTTCGAGATTCAACATACGCCTGCGGACAGGGGCTTGCACGGGTCCAGGGCACGCGTGTTCAGGCACTCGTCAGGCGCCTGCTTCGATCGGGTGATGAGCGCCTCAGGCGCGCGGACAGGCGGTCTGCCGGGCCGCCTTGAACGCCTCGGCCTCGGCCTCGGTGGCCGGTTGCGGCGACGTGCCGTCGTCGAACAGCACGCGCCAGACGCCGTCGTCGCCCTTGTGCCAGACCGAATGGAAGCGGCTCATCGAGTAACGCTGCTTCGTGCCCGGAGTGAGGTCTTCGTATAAGGCCGGACCGCTCGACGCGGCGATGTTGCCGACGCCACCGACGGTGGTGCGCGTCGGATACCAGTGCAGCGCGAGCGCCTTGCCGTCGATCAGGCCGGCCCATTGCGCCGCGATCGCCTCGCGTCCGCGCGTCGGAACGGCGCGTTCGACGCCGAAAGCGGCATCGGGATGCAAGTGTTCGGCGAACGCGGCGGCATCGTGGTCGGCGACTGACTTTGCGAAGCTGAGTTCGCGCGCCCATACCTCGCATTCGGTGGCCGTCATGCGCGCCTGCGGCGGTGCGGGCGCCGGCGTGTCCTGGGCAACGGCATGCGCGGCGAAGGCGAGCGCGAGGATCGGCAGCAGGCGGTGCGAAATGGCCATGGTGCAACTCCCGTGTGGATGCACGCACTCTGGCATCGTCTGGTGGCCCATGCCATGGGTCGCAGGCCTGCCGACTATGCCGAACCTGTCCGTTATGATGCGCCGATGACAGCATCATCGGCGAAGCTTGGTTCGGGATGGCGCGGCTGCGTGGCCGCGCTCGTGATGGCGATCGCCGGCTGCAGCGGCGAGGGCGGGAAGCAGACGCCTGCCGTGGAAGTTGCGCCTACGACCGCGGCCGCGCCCGTCGCCGCGCCGGGACGCATCCTCGTCTTCACCCGCACCACGGGCTTCCGCCACGACTCGATCCCGACGGCGGTCGCGCTGTTGCGCTCGCTCTCGACAGAATCCGGGCTGCAGGTCGAGCACAGCGAAGATGCGAGCCTGTTCCGCGATGAGACCTTGCGGCACTATCGCGCGGTGGTGTTCGCCAGTACCACCGGCAATATCCTCGATGCCGCGCAACGGGCGGCGCTGCAACGCTTCGTCCGCGGCGGTGGCGGATTCCTCGGCGTGCATGCGGCCGCCGACACCGAATACAGCTCGCCCTGGTATGGCGACCTGATCGTCGCACGCTTCGCCAGCCATCCGCCCGGACTGCAGACCACGCGCGTGCACTTCGAAGGGGATGACAAGACCGCCACGCCGTGGCGCGTGACCGACGAGCTCTATAACTACGATCGCAATCCGCGCGCGCACGCCCACGTGATCGCCACCGTCGACGAAGCCGACTACGACGGCGGCACCATGGGGGCGGACCACCCGATCGCCTGGTGCCACGACCGCTTCGGCGGACGCAGCTGGTACACGGGGCTCGGCCACGACAGCGCGCTGTACGCGGATGCGACGTATCGCCGCCACCTGTTGCGCGGCTTGCGCTATGTCGTCGGCCTCGCCGCGACCTGCTGAGCGCGCGAACGCATCGCGTTGCGGCGGGTCATGCGAATGACGCATGCCGCTTCGTATCATGACGGCATGACCTCCAACAGCATGACCTTCAGACGCGTGCTGCAAGCGCTGTCTACCTTCCTCGTCCTGCTGCTCGTCGCTTGCGCATCGGTCCCGCCGCCAACTGCCGGACGCGACAGCGTGCTGCTGGTCTCCATCGACGCCCTGCGCGCGGACTACCTCGACCTGGGCATCACGCCGAACCTGTCGCACCTGGCGCGCGAAGGCGTGCGTGCGGACTGGATGACGCCGTCGTATCCGTCGCTGACGTTCCCGAACCACTACACGCTGGTCACCGGCCTGCGCCCGGACCGCCACGGTGTCGTCCACAACAGCATGTGGGACGACGCATTGGGCGATTTCCGCATCGCCGATCGCAAGGCGGTCGGCGAGTCGCGCTGGTGGGGCGGCGAGCCGATCTGGATCGGCGCGCAGAAGGCGGGATTGCGTACGGCCATGATGTTCTGGCCGGGTAGCGAGGCCCCGATCCAGGGGCTGCGACCGACGCGCTGGAACAAGTTCGACGACACCTACCCGTACGACGCGCGCGTGGACGCCGTCGTCGGCTGGCTCGATGAGCCGGCGGCGACACGGCCGCAGCTGGTGACGCTGTATTTCGAGAAGCTCGACAAGGCCGGCCACGACTTCGGCCCGGATTCGCCGCAGGCGCACGCCGCGTTACGCGAAGTCGACGCCGCGATCGGACGACTGCTGCACGGCCTGGCCGCGCACGGACGGCTCGATCGCGTCGACCTGATCGTGGTGTCGGACCACGGCATGGCGACGGTGCCGCCGGGACACGTGATCCCGATCGAGGACCTGGCGACGGAACGCGAAGCGATCGTGGTGTCGGACGGGCAGTCGATCGGCATCGCACCGCGCGTCGGATACGAAGAGATCGTCGGACGACGCCTGCTCGGCGCGCACCCGAACTACGACTGCTGGCGCAGGCAGGACTTGCCGGCACGCTGGCATTACGGCACGCATTCGCGCGTGCCGCCGATCGTTTGCCAGATGCACGAAGGCTGGGACGCGCTGTCGCACACGAAGCTCGCCAAACGCCCCGTCGGGGCGACGCGCGGTTCGCACGGCTACGATCCGGCGCTGCCTTCGATGCGCGCGATCTTTCTTGCGCGCGGCCCGGCATTCCGGCAGGGCGTGCGCCTGCCGCCGTTCGACAACGTCGACGTGTATCCGCTGCTGGCGCGCCTGCTCGGCATTACGCCCGCGGCGAATGATGGCAATCCCGCGACGTTGCTGCCGGCGCTTCGCAAAGATTCCAGCTGTTGCCCCCTTTTGAAAAAGGGGGCGGGCGACCGCGCAGCGGTCGACGGGGGATTTGCTTTTGCTCTGCCTCAAATTAAAGCCAAGTCAAAAGCAAATCCCCCTCGGTCCCCCTTTTTCAAAGGGGGAAGACAAGCAACGGCGAATTCCCGCGGTTGCCGTCTCAAAATGGGAAGACGATGGACTGCCAGCCGCCGCCGGATGTTTGAATTGGCTCCCACGGTGATGTCCGAATCCGGCGAGTCCGCCGCCGCCGGCGGTGCTAGCCTGACGCCATGACCTCGACCAATCACACCACCCTGCCCGACCCCCACGTCTGCGAGCAGGCCCGCCTGAGCCGCGATCCGCGCTTCGACGGCCTGTTCTTCACCGCCGTCACCAGCACGCGCATCTATTGCCGGCCGGTCTGCCCGGCGCCGTGGGCGAAGCGGGTCACGTACTTCGCCAACGCCGCGGCCGCGGAAGCAGCCGGCTTCCGCCCGTGCCTGCGCTGCCGGCCCGAGTTGTCACCGGACGACGGTATCTGGCGGCGCGGCGACGCGGTCGTGGCGCGTGCCTTGAAACTGATCGACCAGGGCGCGCTCGCCGAGCAGCCGTTGTCGGAACTGGCACGGCGCGTCGACATCGGCGAGCGGCAGTTGCGACGCCTGTTCGTGGAGCGCCTCGGCGCCGCGCCGATCGGCGTGCACGGCACGCGTCGCCTGCTGTTCTCCAAACAATTGCTGACCGAAACCACGCTGCCGATCACCGAGGTCGCGCTGGCCGCGGGCTTCGGCAGCCTGCGGCGGTTCAATGCCGCATTCCGCGATGCCTACCGCATGGCGCCGCGCGACCTGCGCCGGCGACCGCTGGCGACGCCGCAGGGACAATCGGGCGAGATGCTGGCGCTGCGGCTCGGTTATCGGCCGCCGTACGACTTCGCTGCGATGCTCGCGTTCCTGCGCGGGCGCGCGTTGCCCGGCGTCGAAGTCGTCGACGAGGACAGCTACGCGCGCGTGGTCGCGCCGACCGGCCACGATGCGGACGAGACCGCGGGCTGGCTGCGCGTCAGTGCCTGGCCGGGCGGCGAGCATGCGCTGAAGCTGGAACTGCATGGACTGCGTTCGTCGCGATTGCTCGACGTGGTGCATCGCCTGCGCCGCATGTTCGACCTCGATGCCGAGCCGACCACGATCTCCGCCGCGCTGTCGGAAAGCGCGCGCCTGCGGCCGTTGCTGCAGCGCTCGCCGGGACTGCGGCTGCCGAGCGGCTGGGATGGTTTCGAGATCGCGGTGCGCGCGATTCTCGGCCAACAGGTCAGCGTCGCGGCGGCGCGCACCTTGGCGGCGCGCGTGGCGCGGCAATTCGGCGAGGCATTGCCGGCCGGTCGTGCGATGCCAGGCCTGGAGCATCTGTTTCCGACTGCGGAAAAGCTGGCCGACGCCGACCTCGCCAGCATCGGCCTGACCCGTGCGCGCGCCGACACCGTGCGCACGATGGCGCGCGCGCTGCTCGACGACCGCGTCGACTTCCG
>JACMKK010000122.1 GCA_014380115.1 Luteimonas sp.
GATGCGCCGGCTTGCTCGGCGCGCGGCCCGGCGGACGCTGCCCGCCCTGACGCTGGCCACCGCCATTCTTGGGGATCGGCGTGTCGAGGCGGATCGGCTTGCTCGGCGCGAAGCCTTCGACCACGTCCATCACCAGGTCGACCTTCAGCATGCGCTGGATCTGGCGCAGCAGGCCGCCCTCTTCCGGCGACACCAGCGACAAGGCTTCGCCCTGCGCGCCGGCACGACCGGTGCGGCCGATGCGATGGATGTAGTCCTCGGCGACCATCGGCAGGTCGTGGTTGATGACCAGCGGCAGGTTCGGGATGTCGAGGCCGCGCGCGGCGACGTCGGTGGCGACCAGCACGCGCGCCTTGCCGGCCTTGAACAGGTTCAGGGCCTTCTGGCGCTGCGCCTGGCTCTTGTTGCCGTGGATCGCGACCGCCTTGAGGCCTGCCGTTTCCAGCTGTTCGGCAAGGCGATTGCAGCCGTGCTTGGTCTTGCCGAAGATCAGCACCTGGTCGGTATGACGCTTGCTGAGGATCTCGATCAGCAGGTCGCGCTTGCGCGAGCCGTCGACCGGATGCGCGCGATGCACGATGGTGTCGGCGATCGTATTGCGCGCGGTGACCTGCACCTGCTGCGGGTTGCGCATGAACTCCATCGCCAGCGCCTTGACCTGGTCCTCGAACGTGGCCGAGAACAGCATCGTCTGCCGCTCCTTCGGCACGCGGTTGAGGATGCGCTTGATCGCGGGCAGGAAGCCCATGTCGAGCATGCGGTCGGCCTCGTCGAGCACCAGTACTTCAATGCCGTCGAGCTTGGCGGTGCCGCGCTCGAGATGGTCGATCAGGCGGCCGGGGGTGGCGACGAGGATGTCCACGCCGCGACGCAGGTTGTCGATCTGCGGGCCCATGCCGGCGCCGCCGTAGATCGTGGCAACGTTCATGCGCAGGTGCTTGCCGTACGTGCGCAGGCTGTCGGCGACCTGCACCGCTAGTTCGCGGGTGGGGGTCAGGACCAGCGCGCGCGGCTTGCGCGGGCCATTGGCTGCAGTGAGCTTGGACAGGCGCTGCAGCAACGGCAGCGCGAACGCTGCGGTCTTGCCGGTGCCGGTCTGGGCGCCGCCGAGCAGGTCGTGGCCGGCCAGCGCGAGCGGGATGGCCTGCTCCTGGATCGGCGTCGGGGTGGTGTAGTTGTTTTCGACTAGCGCACGCAACAAGGCGGGCGACAGGCCGAGGGCCTCGAAACCGTTGGTTTCGGTTTCGGTGGTCGTTTCAATCGTCATCGCTAAAAAACTCCGTGAGCGCCCACAAGCCGCAGGGCTGCGGATGCAGCCTGGCGATCGGGGGCGATCGTAAATCTCGGAGCGTTCCCTTGAACCGCGCCACGAGGATCATTCAAACGACGCCGGATGCTCCGGGCCGTGTCTGCGCGACGAAAGACGTGCGGGATAAGAGGCCGCGGTGATCGACATGACTCTGGATCGATCGGGCGGCAGGCATACCAGGAAAACGTACCCTTGCGGGTGGCAGCCGTGCGCTAAACGGGGCGAACGATACGCGAAAACCGGCCCTGCGACCAGCACAGTGCTGAATTCAGGTTCAGTCCCGACCTCCACGGCCGGGCTTCCCGCTTCGCCTTCCTGGGGAGGATTTCCCGACTTGCGCGGGTATCCGAATCACGCTTTGATGCCTTGGGACTCGGCCAAGGGGAGCGGCGATGCATACGGTTCTGGTGATACTGGCGGGGTTCGCCTTGCTCGGGCTCTGCCTGCTGCTGGCGCGTGCATCCGCTGGTGCGGGCCGGGCACAGCGCGCGAAGGCGGCTCTGATCTTCATCCCGCTGTGGCTGGTCGGCGCAGCCGTCAACCTGTGGGTCGGCGTGTCGCAGGCCGGCTATTCGGTCGCCGAGGAACTCCCGATCTTCCTGGTCGTCTTCGCGATTCCCGCCGCGGTCGCATTCGTGTTGTGGCGTGCATGGTCGCGGCCCTGACCGATCCGGTGGCGCCATGAGCAAGGCGAGCCTGCTGCGCGAACGCGGTAGTCGCGACGGCGGCAAGGTCGGCATGATCGAGCTGTTCTTCGACCTGGTCTTCGTATTCGCCGTCACCCAGCTCTCGCATACGCTGCTCGAGCGACTGACCCCGGCTGGCGCGATGCAGACCCTGCTGCTGTTCCTGGCGGTTTGGTGGTTGTGGATCTACACCTCCTGGTTCACCAATTTCCTCGATCCCGCGCGACATCCGGTGCGACTTCTGCTGTTCGCGCTGATGCTCGGTGGCCTGCTGTTGTCGTCGTCGATTCCGCACGCCTTCGCCGACAAGGGCCTCGTCTTCGGCGCCGTGTTCGCCGCGATGCAGGTCGGACGTACCTTGTTCTTCGTCATCGCGCTACATCGGCATGGAAGTCCGCGACAGTTCCGCAATTTCCTGCGCGTCCTCGTCTGGCTGCTGGCTTCGGCGGTGTTCTGGGTGCTTGGTGGTCTTGCCGATGGCCAGGCGCGCGTTGGTTGGTGGCTGGTCGCGGTCTCGATCGAATACGTCTCCCCGATCATCTACTTCCAGGTGCCGGGCCTCGGAAGATCCAGTACCGCCGACTGGGACGTGGACGGCGCCCACATGGCCGAACGCTGCATGCTGTTCGTGATCATCGCCCTGGGCGAGTCGCTGTTGGTCACCGGTGCAACGTTTTCGGAACTGGCATGGAACGGGCAGACGATGGCTGCGTTCGCGGTCGCCTTCCTCGGTAGCGTGGCCATGTGGTGGATCTATTTCGACACCGGCGCCGAACGCGGCAGCGAGCGCATCGTGCATTCCGACGATCCCGGCCGCATCGCGCGAGTCGCGTACACCTACATGCACATTCCGATCGTCGGCGGCATCATCGTCTGCGCGGTTGCGGATGAACTCATCCTGGGGCATCCCGAACATGTCGCCGATGCCGGCATCGCCGCGATCCTCGGCGGCCCGGCGCTGTACCTGCTCGGCACGGCATTGTTCAAATGGGTGACCAATGATCGTCGCGGTCCGCCGTTGTCGCACCTGATCGGACTGTGGTTGCTGTTTGTCCTGACACCGTTTGCTTTCGGACATGCCCTTTCCGCGCTGCAACTCGCTGCGGCGACGACCGCCATCCTGCTGCTCGTCGCGATCTGGGAAAGCCTCGCCTTGCGCAGGCCCGCAAAGCCACGCGCCGCATCGGGTTAGCGCAAGCATGGTGTGAAGAAATCATTAGCCCAGCGCCATGACCTTCGACACCTACCCCTTCACCGCCCCGCGCGTAGAGTCCCGCGATGCCTTGCCGGCCCCCGGCACGGATGCCCTTGTCCTTGTGCCCATCGGGCCGGAGTCCTTACGTGACCGTCAACAAACCGCAAGTCCTGCTGCTGTCCCTAGCCGTCACGCTCGCGCTCGCTGCCTGCAAGCGCGACGCGGCACCGGCCGCCGACAGCGCCGCCACGCCTGCGCCGACAGAAGCCAAAGCGCTCACGCTCGACGAAAGCAAGCTGCCTCCGATGAACAGCTTCAAGATCGGTGATCTCGATACCAGCAAGAACGCCTGTGCGGATTTTGGCGGTTACGTCAACGGCAAGTGGCTCGCGGCCAACGCGATTCC
>JACMKK010000123.1 GCA_014380115.1 Luteimonas sp.
AGGCGCAGCAGGTGCTGCGCGAGGCCGAGCAGGCGCTGGCCGTCGCGCGCGCCGCCTACCTGCGCGCGAAGTCGCGCCAGGACGCGCTCGAGAAGCGCAAGGAATTCTGGCGCGGCGAGCAGCACGCGATCGAGATCCGCAACGAGGAAGCGGTGACCTCCGATTTCCTCATGTCGCGCCATGCGACGGGCAAGACGCATTGAGGTGACACCATGAGCATCCAGCGCAGCGAATCGTCCAATTCAAACAAGCCCGCCGAGATCGACAAGCCGCGAGAGCCCGACCCGCGCCTGCGCCCGCAGGACAAGCGCGAGCCGCCGAGCCCGGAAACCGTGGATCGTTTCCGCGCACTGATGCAGGCCAAGGAAGGGCCGCAGAAAGGCGGCGATGCGTTGCGCGAGAATGCGATGCGCGAGCTGGCACGCAAGGCCGATGCACAGGTCACGGCGCAAGGCGGAGACGACGCCGCGGTGGCGCGCGAGGCGGCGACCGCGATGGCCAAGGACCAGGCGGTGACGCGCAAGGAAGAGCAGCAGCACGGCGACGGCTCCGACGCGCTGCCTGCGGCCGACGCCTCTTTGCTGTGGCAGGCGCAGATGGCGCTGCGCGACGTGCAGACGCCGGCCGTGGCGCCGCCACCGGTGAACACCAACGTGTTCGCCGAACTGATCGAGCGGCATGTGCGGCAGCTCGCGGTCAGCGGCGGCGACGATGGCGACGGCAAGGTGCTGCTGCGCCTGGCCGACAGCACGCTGCCCGGCACCGACCTGCTGCTGAGCCGCACGGCCGATGGCTGGCTGCTGCGCGCCGACGTGCGCTCGCGCTACAGCTTCGATGCGATCCTGGACGCCGCGCCGGAACTCACCAAGCGCTTTGCCGATCGCAATCTCGGCACGCTGAGTATCGATCCGCATTTCCACGGCTAAACAGCGCGCGCGCAACGCACGGGCTGTTTCCCCCTTTGAGAAAGGGGATGAAGGGGGATTTGCTCTTGCTCAGAGCAAATCCAAACAGCAAGAGCAAATCCTTCCCGGCCCTCCATTTTCAAAGGAGGGAGCGCCTACGCTGTCTTGGAGACGCCTTCTGAATGCGCCTGAGCGTTGCCAACGCGATCGTACGGTAGGGTCAGCACTAGCTGGTATCGACGCCCCGCGCTGCGTGTAATCGACGCGATTCCGCACGCACTGCCGTGCGGCCGCATCCAAGCATGGAGCATGGTCATGGCAATCGAACCGGCATCCGCGTCCCCATCAGCGAGCAACGTCAGCGGCGACCAACTCAGCCCCGGCGGCTTCGACTACAACCGCATCGAGGGCGTACGCGGCAATCCGCACGTCAGCGAAGCGTTCATCCGTGAAGTGGAGGCGATGGCGCAGCGCCTGGGCACGCAGCCGGAGTACGTGCTCGCGGTGATGAGCTTCGAGACCGGCGGCAGCTTCCGTCCCGACGTGCGCAACGCTGCCGGCAGCGGCGCCACCGGCCTGATCCAGTTCATGCCCGGGACGGCGCGCGAACTCGGCACCAGTACCGAGGCGCTCGCGCGCATGAGTGCCGTCGACCAGTTGCAGTATGTAGAACGCTACTTCAACAACCGGTCCGATCCCGGCGACCTCAACACGCTCGAAGGCGTGTACACGACCGTGTTGCATGGCAGCCCGCGGCCGGATCCGAACTCGACGCTGTTCAGCCAGGGCACGGCGGCGTATCGCATGAACGCGCCGCTCGATACCAATCGCGACGGCCGCATCACCGCGGGCGAAGCGACCTCGTTCGTGCGCGCCCGCATCGATGGGGATGCGCCGCCGCCCAGCGACACGACGCCGACGCAGCCAGGCCCGAATCCCGATACGGGCACGGACCCGGTCCCCGGCAATGGCGGCAACTACACCGTGCGCAGCGGCGATACCTTATCGGCGATCGCGCAGCGCAATGGCGTCTCGTTGTCGTCGCTGATCGCGGCCAATCCGCAGATCCGCAATCCGGACCTGATCTATCCGGGCCAGCAAATCAATCTGTCGGGCAACGGCAGCGGCGGCGGCAGTCACACCGTGCGCAGCGGCGACACGCTGTCCGGTATCGCCGCGAGCAACGGCGTGTCCTTGTCGTCGCTGATCTCGGCCAATCCGCAGATCCGCGATCCGGACCTGATCCATCCCGGCCAGCAAGTACGCATCCCCGGCGGCAGCGGCGGCCAGCCGCCGGCACCGCCGAGTGACGATGGCAATCCGTCGCCGCCGCCGTCGGGCGACGTGCCGACGTACGCGCCCTACACCGTCTACAGCACGGGCGAACGCCCGGCGTTCGCCGTGACCGATCCCGACCAGCTGCAGGCGCACCATGACTACGGCAGCAAGGTGCGCGATGGACAGACGCTCGAGGTGCGCGACATCGTCCTGCATCGCAACGGGCAGTCGCAGACGCAGCAGGCGATTCCCGCGCCGATCGCAGGCACCGTGGTCAGTGCCGGCCCGCTCGGCACCGCCGGTAACGCGGTCCTCCTGCGCGGCGACCAGGGCCAGCTGGTCTACGTGTTCCACATGTCGAGCATCGACGTGAAAGCCGGCCAGCGCGTCGCCTACGGGCAGGACCTGGGCAACCAGGGTTCCACCGGCAATTCCACCGGTCCGCACGTCCACATCGAAGCCGCGCCGGCGACGATCGATCGCTGGGTGAACGATTTGCTCGATGGCCGCTTCGACGGGCGGCGCAACTGAGAAAAAAAGTGCTCCCGTTGTCGCCCCCTTCGCAGAAGGGGGCGGCATGCGCGCAGCGCACGTCGGGGGATTTGCTGTTGGCGCGGGCGTGCAGACGCTGGCGAAGGTTGCCAGCCGGATGGATGTCGCGTCCTCGTGAAGCAGCACCCACGCCGCTTCGCTTCACCGCGAAAAACAAATCCCCCGACGCCTGCTGCGCGGGGGTCCGCCCCCGTTTGCAAAGGGGGCAAACAAGGACTCGCTCTTGACGCCACGGTATCGCCCGCGGGTTCAAATTGATGGTGCCATCCACAGCCAAGGAAGCCATGCCGTGTCGAAAGTGTTCGTGCTGATGCTGGCGTGGTCGCTAGCCGGCTGTGATGCATCGCAGTCCCAACAAGCTCCGCACGCAACGCGCGACGAGGCTGTGCAGTCCTCGCCCGGCAGCGCGAACGCGGATGGCGCGAAGCACAAGCCCGCAGCCGCTGCGACCGAAGCGGTGCAATACGACGGCGACGCACCCGGCGATGCCACCCAAACCCTGCCGACCGCGATCGCACGCGCGCTCGGCACCGACGAACTCGTCCTGACCTGCGCCGACGGCACGCGCGATGGCATCAGCCAGTTCGCCGCCGATTGGGTCGCCGTCGACCGGCTCGACCTCAACGGCGACGGCCGCGCCGACTGGATCGTGCACGGCCGCAACCCCTGCCTGCGCCAAGCCGATGCCGCGTACTGGTGGCTCTACGAGAACACGGTCGACACGCCGCGTTTGCTGCTGCGCGCCGAACCTGCGCGATCGCTGGAAGTCTTGGCGACGTCGACGCGCGGCTATCGCGACCTGCGCATGCAGATTGCCGGCGGCCGCAGCGCGCTGGTCGCCGACAACAAATACGACGGCCAGGGTTACTCGCCCGCGCCACCCTGATCGCCGCGGTCGCGGCGGTCGCGCGCGCCGCGCCAGCGTTCGCGGCGCAGCACGAAGCGCAACGCCGGCTTGCCGAACTGTTCGCCTTGCCCGTCCGCCAG
>JACMKK010000124.1 GCA_014380115.1 Luteimonas sp.
CCAGATCGTGCACGACGGGCTCGACCTCGACGTGCATCCGGGCGAAATCCTGGGCGTGGTCGGGGGCTCGGGCACCGGCAAGTCGGTGCTGATGCGTTCGATCATCGGCTTGCGCCGGCCCGATGCCGGCGAAGTCGAGGTGCTCGGCGTCGACGGCCTCTCCGACGACCAGGACGACCGCCTGAAGATCGAACGCAACACCGGCGTGCTGTTCCAGGACGGCGCGCTGTTCTCGTCGTTGACCGTGGGCGAAAACGTGCAGGTGCCGCTGAAGGAACACCATCCCGATGTCGGCGATTCGCTGCGCTACGAGTTGTCGCTGCTCAAGGTCAAGCTCGCGGGCCTGCCCGCCGATGCCTTGAACAAACTGCCGTCGCAGCTGTCCGGCGGCATGCGCAAGCGCGCCGGGCTCGCGCGCGCGCTGGCACTGGATCCGCCGCTGCTGTTCCTCGACGAGCCGACCGCGGGCCTCGACCCGATCGGCGCCGCCGCCTTCGACAAGCTCACGCGCACGCTGCAGCAGGCGCTCGGGCTGACCGTGTTCCTCATCACCCACGATCTGGACACCCTGTACGCTATCTGCGACCGGGTGGCGGTGCTGGCCGACAGGAAGGTGGTTGCCGTGGCGCCGCTGGCCGAGATCGAGCAACTCGACCATCCCTGGATCCGGGAATACTTCCATGGCCCGCGCGGTCGCGCCGCACAGGCCGGGCAGCACGAGATGCGCAAGGAAATCTGACGATGGAAACCAAGGCCAACTATGTGCTGATCGGTGCCTTCACCATCCTGGTGACGGTGTTCCTGCTGCTGTTCGGGTTGTGGGCGGCGAAATATTCGTCCGACAAGACCTGGCAGATGTACGACGTGATCTTCAACGAACCCGTCACCGGCCTGACCGAGGGCGGTTCGGTGCAGTACAACGGCATCTCCGTCGGCACGGTCGAGGAACTGCGGCTGGCACCGAACGATCCGCGCCGCGTGCTGGCGCGGCTGAAGCTCGAGGCCGCGGCGCCGATCAAGGTCGACACCAAGGCCAAGCTGTCGCAGGCCGGCCTGACCGGCAGCCCCTTCATCCAGCTGACCGGCGGCAGCCCGAGAGCGAGGAGGCTCGCCGATGTCGACAAGCGCGAGATCCCGGTCATCCAGACCGAGGCCTCGGCGCTGCAGAACATCGCCGACACCGCCAACCGCCTCGTCGCGCGGCTCGACCAGGTGCTGAGCGAGCAGAACGTCAAGCGCATCGCCAACACGCTGGAGAGCATCGAGGCGATGACCGGCGCGATCGGTGGTCAGAGCGAGGACCTGAAGGTGTTGATCGTCAACGCGCGGACCGCAAGCGAGCAGCTGCAGGTCACGCTCGACACGACCAACCGCGCCGTCGGCGACATCGATCGCGAACTCGTGCAGCAATTGCCGAAGCTCATCGCCAAGCTCGATTCCACGCTCACCCGCATGGACTCGGCTGCCAACGGCGCCGACAAGATCCTCAACGAGAACCGCACCGCCATCAACAGTTTCGCCAATGACGGCCTCGCGCAACTCGGCCCGACCTTGGGCGAGCTGCGCTCGCTGATCCGCGACCTGCGCCGCATCAGCGACCGCCTCGACGCCAATCCCGCGCGCTACCTGCTGGGCCGCGACGCACCGAAGGAGTTCGAGCCGAAATGATGACGATGGCAATCGGGAATCGGAAACCGGGAACCGGAAGGCGGTTCCGCGTTGCGGTGATGGCCGCGCTGGCGGTCGTTTTGGCCGGCTGTTCGGTGCTCGGCGGCGGCCAGCGCGAAAAGGCGACGATCTACGCGCCCGATCCGCGCGTCGTCGCCGATCCGGCGTGGCCGACGGTCGCCTGGCAGCTCTCGGTCGCGTCGCCGACCGCGGCGCGCGTGATCGACAGCTTCCGCATCGCCGTGCGCCCGACGCCGGGCGAGCTGCAGGTCTACAAGGGCGCGAGCTGGGCCAAGACCCCGACCGACATGCTGCAGGACACGATCCTGCGCGCACTCGAGGATTCCGGCCGCATCCCGGCCGTCGCGCGCCAGGGCACGGGCATCAACGCCGACTACAAGCTGGTCATGGACATGCGCCGTTTCGAGGCCGCCTACGCCGGCGCCGCGCTGCCGTCAGCCACGATCGAGCTCAACGCCAAGCTCGTTCACAGCAGCGACCAGGACGTGGTCGCCTCGCGCACGTTCCTGCACGCCACGCCCGCGACTGGCACGGATGTGGGCGCTGTTACCGATGCGTTCTCGAGCAGCCTGGGCCAGATCGGTGGCGATGTCGCCGGCTGGGTGCTGGCCACGGGCGACGCGCACGAGCGCCTCGCGCATGGGCCTGAGAGCGGCGTCGAGATCGCACGGTAGCCATCGCCTCAGCTCCTCCTTCCCCTGCGTAGCGGGGATGGCCGGGAGGGGTGCGTGCCGCCTATCGTCAGGTGATAGGCATCCATCGAACGCTATTCGCGATGCCGCACTAGATGCAGCTGCGTGGTTCGATGCAACGGCTCCGGCGGCCCCCACCTAGGAACGTAGGCTGGGTCGGCTTCTCCAACCCAGCCTGTGCGCCTGCGCAATCGCCGGGTTGATGGAGCAACCCAGCCTACGCCTGCGCGATCTCGATGCGACGGAAGGTCAGGTTGACGCGCGCGCCGACCGGCTTGGCAGTGCGCGGCAGCGCGTGCTGGTAGTGGCGCTGAGTATCGCCGCGCATCAACAGCAAGCTGCCCGACGGCAGTTCGAGCGCAAGCTTGCGCGCGGGGTCATGGCGGTCCTTCAGCACGAACCGCCTCATGGCGCCGAGGCTCAGCGAAGCAATCACCGGTTGCGCACCGAGTTCGGGTTCGCTATCGCTGTGCCAGCCCATCGCGTCGCGGCCATCGCGATAGAGATTGGCGAGCACGCTGTTGAAATCGACTCCGGTTTCGCTGCGCAAGCGCGCGCGGATCGTCGACAGTGCATCCGGCCACGGACGCGGCTCGAAGCGGGTGCGCGAATAGGTGTAGACCGCATCGGGATCACCGATCCAGCAACTCAACCGCGGCGAGTCCACCTCGCGCCCGAACAGGCTGATGCGATGCGTTTCCCACGCAATCGCGTCTCGCAAGGCGGCGAACAGCGCATCGGCTTGCGCTGGCGACAGCCAGGCGCGATCGAGTTCGAGATCCGCATCGGCGAGTTCGATGTGCTGCCATCCGGCCATGCCCGAATGCTGCCTATTTGCCGCCTTCACCGCAAACCCGCGACAATGAAGAGTCGTCCCGACTTGCGATGCTTTTCGGCTCGTCATTCCCGCGAAGGCGGGAACCCAGCGACTTGGCCGTCGAATGCGCAAGTCACTGGATCCCCGCCTTCGCGGGGACGACGGTCCCATTGACCGTAGCTACGTGACCTCACAGG
>JACMKK010000125.1 GCA_014380115.1 Luteimonas sp.
GCAGTGGCCAGGCCAGCCGCGACCTCGCGCGCGTGTTCGATGCCGTGTTCGCCACCGATCCGAGCGCCGCGCAGATCGCGCAGGCCAGCGGTCCCGACAACGTCACCTTCGCGGTCGAGCCCGGCGAGCGCTGCAGCCTCCCCGATGCCAGCGTCGACGCGGTCTGCGTCGCGCAGGCGCTGCACTGGTTCGATCGCGACGCGTTCTTCGCCGAGTGCGCACGCGTGCTCAAGCCCGGTGGACTGCTGGCCGTCTGGGGTTACCAGGACATCGAACCTCCTGTACGTCTGCTGGCAGCGGTCGATGCCTTGCGCGCAGCGATCGAACCGTACTGGCCGCCGGAGCGTGCGTTCGTCGATTCGGCTTATGCCGAGTTCGACTTTCCATTCGAGCGCATCGAAGCTCCCGCGTTCGAGTTGCGCGCGGATTGGAGCCTGCCGCGACTGCTCGGCTATTTCTCCAGTTTTTCCGCGGTCAAACGCTATCGGGAGGCGAACGGCACCGATCCGGTAGCCACCCATGCCGAGGCCATCGCGGCCGCGTGGGGTGATCCCGCTGCGACGCAGCCATTGCGCTGGCCGTTTTTCCTGCACGCACGAAGGAAGGTTTGATGTTCACGGGGCTCATCGAAGGCGTAGGCGCATTGCGCGCGCGCGAAACGCGCGGCGGCGATGCGCGCCTGACCATCGCCGTCGGCAGCCTGCCGTTCGCGGACGTCGCGCTGGGCGAAAGCATCGCCCTCAATGGCGTCTGCCTGACGGTCGTCGCGTTCGACGCCACCAGCTTCGAGGCCGATGCCTCCAACGAAACACTGGCGCTGACCACGCTGGGCGATCTGCCGCTGGGCGCAGCACTGAACCTGGAGCGCGCGATGCTGCCCAGCGATCGTCTCGGCGGGCACCTGGTCAGCGGGCATGTCGATGGGATCGGGCGCGTCGAGCAGATCACGCCAGACGCGCGTGCGCAGCGCTGGCGCTTTTCCGCGCCGGTGGCGCTGCTGAAGTACGTCGCCCTGAAGGGGTCGATCTGCGTCGACGGCGTCAGCCTGACCGTCAACACGGTCGATGAGACGGGGTTCGACGTCGCGCTGATCCCGCATACCGTCGAACATACGGCGTTCGCGCAGACGCCAATAGGCGCTGCGGTGAATCTGGAAGTCGACCTGGTCGCACGCTATGTGGAGCGTTTGCTGCAATCCACGCCGTCATAATGACGTCACGAGCCAAAACTTACTTCGAATCCAAATCATGTCATTCGCTCCCATCCCCGAACTCCTCGAAGAACTCCGTGCCGGCCGCATGGTCGTCATCGTCGACGACGAGGACCGCGAGAACGAGGGCGACCTGATCATGGCCGCCGAACTGGTGCGCCCGGCCGACATCAACTTCATGGTCACGCACGCGCGCGGCCTGGTGTGCCTGTCGCTGGCGCGCGAGCGCTGCCGGCAGCTCGGCCTGCCGCCGATGGTGCGCGACAACACCTCCGCGCACGGCACCAACTTCACCGTCAGCATCGAGGCCGCCGAAGGCGTGACCACCGGCATCTCGGCCTACGACCGCGCGCATACGATCCGGACCGCCGTGCGTCCCGATGCCGCGCCGTCGGACCTGTCGCAACCGGGCCACATCTTCCCGCTGATGGCGCAACCCGGCGGCGTGCTCAATCGCGCCGGGCATACCGAGGCCGCAAGTGATCTTGCGATGCTGGCGGGCTTCGAACCGGCCGGCGTGCTGGTCGAGATCCTCAATCCCGACGGCAGCATGGCGCGCCGCCCGCAACTGGAAGCCTTCGCGCGCGAGCATGGACTGAAGATGGGTTCGATCGAGGACCTGATCCGTCATCGCCTCGACACCGAGCACACCATCGAACGCGTCGACGCGCGCGACATCGACACCGAGCATGGTGCGTTCAAGCTGTTCACGTATCGCGACCGGCTCAGCCACGGCCTGCATTTCGCGTTGCTGCGCGGAGATGCGGAGGCGTCCAGCCCGACGCTGGTTCGCGTGCACATGCAGAACCCGCTGGCCGACGGCCTGCATTGGCGGCGCAGCGATTTTGGACCCGCCGTGGGCGATGTCCTCGCCGCGATCGCGCGCGAAGGCCGCGGCGCCCTCGTCCTGATCGGCGACAAGCACGAGCCCGACGCCCTGCTGGCCCGGATCCGCGAGCAACCCGAGCCGACGACGAAGCGCGGCGGTGCGTTGGCCGAATGGCGCCGCAATGGCGCCGGTGCGCAGATCCTGGCCGATCTCGGCCTCGGCAAGCTGCGCGTGCTCGGTACGCCGCGCAAACAGGTAGGCCTGGCAGGCTTCGGGCTCGAGGTCGTCGAGTACGTGGAGCTGTAATCGACACCGGCAAGGCGTGTCCGACTTCCGCGCCTTGCTAGACTGGACCTCCCCCGAGCTGTCGACACTCGCATGACCCACTACGAAGGCGACCTGCGTGCCCCCGACGGCGCACGTTTCGCGATCATCGCCAGCCGCTGGAACCCGCGCATCACCGATACGCTGGTCAGCGGCGCGCGCAAGGCCTTCGCCGATCACGGCGTGGCCGAGGACGCGATCGACGTGATTCGCGTGCCGGGTGCCTGGGAGATTCCGCTCGCCGCCGCGCGCATCGCCGCAGGTAGCGCGCATCGTGCGATCGTCGCGCTCGGCTGCGTGGTGCGCGGCGACACGCGCCATTACGAACAGGTCGCCGACGGCTGCTCTGACGGCCTGATGCGCGTGTCGCTGGATTTCGGCCTGCCGGTCTGCAACGGCGTGCTGGCCGTGGACGATGCCGAGGACGCGGAAAGACGCGCTGGCGGCAGCCACGGCAACAAGGGCGAGGAAGCGGCACTGGTCGCGATCGAGATGGCGCAGTTGCTGGAGCAGATGCCGTGAGCCGCCACCACCATCACCGCAAGGACGGCATCGACCCGGTCGGCCGTTCGCGCGCGCGCCGGCGTGCGCTGCAGGCGGTCTACGCGTGGCAGATGTCGGGCGCCGACGTGCGCAACGTCATCGCGCAGTTCGCGCACGAGCAGGCGCACGAAGTCGCCGACCTGGAATATTTCGAAGACCTGGTGCGCGGCGTCGACAAGCACCACGCCGACCTCGACGTCGCCCTCGCACCGTTCCTCGATCGCGGCGTCGAGGAAGTCGACCCGATCGAGCGCGCCATGCTGCGCATCTCCGCGTACGAATTGCGCCACCGGCTCGACGTGCCGTACCGCGTGATCATCAACGAGGCGCTGGAGACGGTGAAGCGCTTCGGTTCCGAGCACGGCCACACCTATGTCAACGGCGTGCTCGACAAGGCCGCTGCGGAATGGCGTGCGGTCGAGATCCAGGGTTCGCGGGCAAAATAGGTTCCTTGTCATCCCGAGCGCAGCGAGGGATCTGCTTCAAGATGATTTCGCAGCAATGCATCGCTCGCTGCGCTCGGGATGACATTGGGCTTGGGATGCTCGGACGTGGGAGCAGAAGTCGCTTCGCGCGGGATGGCCGAGCCGGGAGGCAACTTGGGCGAGTTCGATCTGATCGCAAGCATTCGCGCCCGCGCCGCCGGCCGCGACGACGTGATCCTCGGCATCGGCGACGACGCGGCGATCATGCAGGCCCCGCCCGGCCGGCAGATCGTCGTGGCAATGGACACGCTCAACGCCGGCATCCACTTTCCGCAGCACACTGCGCCCGCCGACATCGGCTGGAAGGCGTTGGCGGTCAACCTGTCCGACCTCGCGGCGATGGGCGCGCTGCCGGCTTGGTGCACGTTGTCGCTGTCGCTGCCCGACGGCGACGCCGCATGGGTCGATGGTTTTCTCGACGGGTTCCTCGCGCTGGCGGCGCAGCATGACGTCGCCCTGGTCGGCGGCGATACCACGCGCGGACCGCTGTCGATCTGCGTGACCGCGCTCGGCCTGGTCGAGCCCGGACGCGCCTTGCGTCGCGATGGCGCGCGCGTCGGCGATGAGGTCTGGGTCACCGGTACGCTCGGCGATGGCGCGGGTGCGCTGGCGCAGTGGCGTGCCGGA
>JACMKK010000126.1 GCA_014380115.1 Luteimonas sp.
ATCGATGGCGTGTTGACGCGGTTGACCGCGGCCGGCGCGGTCTATCTGGTGCTGGTCTGCCTGCTGCCAGAGTTCATGCGCACCGAATTGAATACCTCGTTCTACTTCGGGGGCACCTCGCTGCTGATCGTGGTGGTGGTCGTGATGGACTTCATCGCGCAGATCCAGGCGCACCTGATGTCGCACCAGTACGAGAGCCTGCTGAAGAAGGCGAATTTGAAGGGTGGCTCGCGCGGCTTGTCCCGCGGGTGACCCGGTAACGCAAGTCCTCCCCGCTTCAGGCGGAGGAGGGCAGATGGGCGGCTCGCGCGGCGGTCTCGCGCGCGGGTAAGCAGGAGCCAGTCCCCGCACATGAGTAGCGCGGGGCGGCCGGAGACCCGTTCAGGGTCGAAGGCCGGCGAGGGCTTGTCGCCGGAGCATGGGCACACTCCCCATGCCGGGGTCCGGGATGTTTCGGCATCCATGGGCTTCCTAGTAACCCGAGACTTTGTTAGAATTTCCAGTTCACTTATCCAAAGTGCCGCATTCGGCCGGACTGATCCGGTCGCCAAACCAGTTGGAGATCGCGCATGGCGCGTATTGCAGGTGTCAACCTGCCTGCCCAGAAACACGTCTGGGTCGGGCTGCAGAGCATCTACGGCATCGGCCGTACCCGTTCGAAGAAGCTTTGCGAATCGGCCGGCGTCACCGCGTCGACCAAGATCCGCGACCTGTCCGAGCCGGAAGTCGAGCGCCTGCGCGCCGAAGTCGGCAAGTACGTGGTCGAGGGCGACCTCCGCCGCGAAGTCGGCATCGCCATCAAGCGTCTGATGGACCTGGCCTGCTACCGCGGCCTGCGCCATCGTCGCGGCCTGCCGCTGCGCGGCCAGCGCACGCGCACCAACGCCCGTACCCGCAAGGGTCCGCGCAAAGCCATCAAGAAGTAAGGGATAAATCATGGCTAAGCCGGCAGCAGCAAAAACCAAGAAGAAGATCAAGCGCGTCGTCACCGACGGCATCGCGCATGTCCACGCTTCGTTCAACAACACGATCGTCACGATCACCGATCGCCAGGGCAACGCCCTGTCGTGGGCGACCTCGGGTGGTGCGGGTTTCCGCGGCTCGCGAAAGTCGACCCCGTTCGCAGCGCAGGTCGCGGCCGAGAAGGCCGGCAAGGCCGCGCTCGACTACGGCGTGAAGTCGCTGGAAGTGCGCATCAAGGGCCCCGGCCCGGGACGCGAATCGGCCGTACGTTCGTTGAACAACGTCGGCTACAAGATCACCAACATCATCGACGTGACGCCAATCCCGCACAACGGTTGTCGTCCGCCCAAAAAGCGTCGCGTCTGAGGAGCTGAGAAGAGATGGCTCGTTATATCGGTCCCACCTGTAAGCTCGCCCGCCGCGAAGGCGCAGACCTGTCGCTGAAGAGCCCGACGCGCGCGTTGGATTCCAAGTGCAAGCTCGAGCAAAAGCCCGGCCAGCACGGCGCAACCAATACCCGCAAGGGCAAGTTGTCCGACTATGCCGTCCAGCTGCGCGAGAAGCAGAAGGTCAAGCGCATCTACGGCTTGCTGGAACGCCAGTTCCGCAACTACTACAAGAAAGCCTCGACCAAGAAAGGCAACACCGGCGAGAACCTGCTGCAGTTGCTCGAGACCCGTCTCGACAACGTCATCTACCGCATGGGCTTCGCGGTGACCCGGCCGGCCGCGCGCCAGCTGGTGTCGCATCGCGGCATCACGGTCAATGGCAAGCCGGTCAACCTGCCGTCGTACCAGGTCAAGGCCGGCGACGCGATCGCGCTGTCCGAGCGCGCGCAGAAGCAGTTGCGCGTGCAGGAAGCCCTGAACGTGTCTTCGCAGATGGATCTCTCGCCTTCATGGGTCGAGGTCGATTCGAAGCAATTCAGCGGTGTGTTCAAGGCGGTGCCGGATCGCGGCGACCTGCCGGCCGACATCAACGAAGCGCTGATCGTCGAGTTGTACTCGAAGTAATTCTTATCAAGAAGCGCCGGATTTCCGGCGGTTCGCAGGAGACACCAGAACATGACGGTTACCGCCAACCAGGTACTACGCCCGCGTGGTCCCCAGATCGAACGCCTCGCCGGCAACCGCGCGAAGGTCGTGATCGAACCGCTGGAGCGTGGCTACGGCCACACCCTCGGCAACGCGCTGCGCCGCGTCCTGCTGTCGTCGATTCCCGGCTTCGCCATCACGGAAGTCGAGATCGACGGCGTGCTGCACGAATACACCACGGTCGAGGGCTTGCAGGAAGACGTGCTTGAAGTCCTGCTCAACCTCAAGGACGTCGCCATCCGCATGGGCACCGGCGAAGCCTCCACGCTCTCGCTCAACAAGCAGGGCCCCGGCGTCGTCACCGCGGGTGACATCAAGACCGATCACAACGTCGAGATCCTCAACACCGACCACGTGATCGCGCACCTGACCAAGGACATGGCGCTGAATATGCGCCTGAAGATCGAGCGCGGCTTCGGCTACCAGCCGGCCGCCGCGCGCCGTCGCCCGGATGAAGAAACCCGCGCCATTGGCCGCCTGATGCTGGACGCGTCGTTCTCGCCGGTCCGCCGCGTCGCCTATGAAGTCGAAGCCGCGCGCGTCGAACAGCGCACCGACCTCGACAAACTGGTGCTCGATATCGAGACCAACGGCACGATCGATGCCGAGGAAGCTGTGCGCACCGCCGCCGACATCCTGACCGACCAGCTGTCCGTGTTCGGCGACTTCACGCACCGCGACCGCGGCGCGGCGAAGCCGGCGACCGCCGGCGTCGACCCGGTGTTGCTGCGCCCGATCGACGATCTCGAGTTGACCGTGCGTTCGGCCAACTGCCTCAAGGCCGAAAGCATCTACTACATCGGCGACCTGATCCAGAAGACCGAAGTCGAGTTGCTCAAGACCCCGAACCTCGGCAAGAAGTCGCTGACCGAGATCAAGGAAGTCCTCGCGCAGCGCGGCCTGTCGCTTGGCATGAAGCTCGAGAACTGGCCACCGGCCGGTATCTCGCAGCACGGCATGCTCGGCTAAGCAACGAATAACCAGGAACCACGACCATGCGCCACCAGAAATCCGGACGCAAATTCAGCCGTACCAGCGCCCATCGCAAAGCGATGTTCAGCAACATGGCGGCGTCCTTGTTCAAGCACGGCTTGATCCGCACTACGCTGCCCAAGGCGAAGGAACTTCGCCGGGTTGCCGAACCGCTGATCACGATCTCCAAGACCGATGGTGTCGCCAACCGCAGGCTCGCTTTCGACCGCCTGCGCGACAAGGAAGCGGTGGGCAAGCTGTTCGTCGAGCTCGGCCCGCGTTACCGCGAGCGCCCGGGCGGCTATCTGCGCATCCTCAAGTGCGGCTTCCGCGCCGGTGACAATGCGCCGATGGCCTATGTCGAGCTCGTCGATCGCCCCGAAGCGGCGACTGCCGACGCCGGCTAAGCAAGCACTTTGTTCGAACCCGAAAACCCCGGCTCCGCGCCGGGGTTTTTGTTATGGTAAATGGCAACGCGCATGGAATCTCGGGTGCGCCTACCGCTCTCCACGGCGGTCTATCCGAACAAGGCTTCTTCACGATATGAACCTGAATCCGTTCCGCTGGTCCTTCCGCGCACGATGCTTCCTTGGTTTCGTGCTGTGCGCAGCGCTGATCGGCTTTGCGATCTTCTCCCAGATGCAATGGGGACTGCAGCCGTGTCCACTGTGCATATTCCAACGTATCGCCTTCGCCGCGCTCGGTCTCGTGTTCCTGATCGGTGCTCTGCACGCGCCGCGTAGCTTGGGCGGCCGGCGCGCTTACAGCATGCTTGCGTTGGTCACGGCGGGGATCGGCGCGGCCATTTCGGGACGGCATGTCTGGTTGCAGCATCTGCCGCCGGATCAGGTTCCTGCGTGCGGACCGGGCCTGAACTACATGATGGAAGCCATGCCCTTCCTGGGCGTGATACGCAAGGTGCTGACCGGATCGGGTGAATGCGCGAATGTCGATTGGAGTTTCCTCGGCCTGTCGATGCCGGCCTGGAGCTTGGTCTGGTTCGTCCTGCTGGCGTTCTGGGCGCTGAATGCGGCCTCCACGCGCCGCTGATGTTTGCGCGGTAGAGTAGGCAGACAATGAACACGACCGATCGCAACCTCCGCGCCGTCCACCTGCCCGCCGACTGGCGACCGTCGAGCTGGCGCGAACGCACCGCGCTGCAGTTGCCGGCGTATCCCGATGCAGATGCCTTGGCGACGGTGCTGTCGGAGCTGCACGGCCTGCCGCCGTTGGTGACCTCGTGGGAAATCCTCACGCTGAAGCAGCAGCTCGCCGAGGCCCAGGAAGGGAAGCGCTTCCTGCTGCAGGGCGGCGACTGCGCCGAGAACTTTACCGACTGCAGTTCGGAAGTGATTTCCAACCGCCTCAAGGTGCTGTTGCAGATGAGCCTGGTGCTGGTGCACGGCCTGCGTTTGCCGGTGGTGCGCGTCGGACGCTTCGCCGGTCAGTACGCCAAGCCGCGTTCTGCAGATCTGGAAACGCGCGACGGCGTGACATTGCCGAGCTATCGCGGCGACATGGTCAACGCGCCGGAGTTCACGCTGGAAGCGCGCACGCCGGAACCGCGGCGCATGGTCAAGGCGCACGCGCGCTCGGCGATGACGATGAATTTCGTGCGCTCGCTGATCGACGGCGGTTTCGCCGACCTGCATCATCCCGAGTATTGGGATCTCGGCTGGGTCGGGCATTCGCCCCTCGCTGACGACTACCGGCGCATGGTCGCGGGCATCGGCGATGCGGTGCGTTTCATGGAAACGTTGTCCGGCGCCGAGGTGCATAACCTCAATCGCGTCGACTTCTATACCTCGCACGAAGCGCTTCTGCTGCCTTACGAAGAAGCGCTGACACGGCAGGTGCCACGGCAGTGGGGTTGGTTCAATCTCAGCACCCATTTCCCTTGGATCGGCATGCGTACCGCCGCCGTGGACGGTGCACATACCGAATACTTTCGCGGCATCCGCAACCCGATCGCGATCAAGATCGGTCCTTCGGTCACGCCGGAGCAGCTGTTGCGTCTGATCGACGTGCTCAATCCCGATGACGAGCCTGGGCGACTGAGTCTGATCCATCGTATGGGCGCCGCGCATGTCGCAGACAAGTTGCCGACATTGCTAGATGCCATCAAGCGCGATGGACGGCGCGTGCTGTGGATCTGCGATCCCATGCACGGCAATACCGAGTCGACCAGCAATGGCTACAAGACGCGGCGCTTCGCCAATATCCGCAGCGAACTCGAGCGGTCGTTCGAACTGCACGCGGCCGCCGGCACGCGCCTGGGCGGCGTACACCTGGAGCTGACCGGCGAAGATGTCACCGAGTGCACCGGCGGTGCGCGCGATCTGACCGACATCGATCTCGAGCGTGCCTATCGCTCCTCGGTGGATCCGCGCCTGAACTACGAACAGGCGCTGGAAACCGCGATGCTGATCGTGCGCAAGCAGGCGCAGCTCGCTGCTCCCGTTTGAGAAGCTTTCCCGCTTCCGGCAATACCGGGAGCCAGATCAGCGTCCGGAAGCGCACTCCCTGACAACGCGAGTTGCGAGTCCGTGAACTTAGCGGAGACTGGAGGGAACATGTGTAGGAACATCAAGACCCTGTTCAACTTCGAACCGCCTGCAACCGAAGACGAAATCCGGGCAGCGTCCTTGCAGTTCGTTCGCAAGCTGAGCGGCTTCAACGCGCCTTCCAAGGCCAACCAGGCTGCGTTTGATCGTGCAGTCGAGGAGGTCACGTCGGCGGCCCGGGTGTTGATGGCCTCGCTTGTGGCGACGGTCGTCCCGCGCGACAGAAAGACGGTCGCCGAGCGGGCGCAAGCCAGGTCGGCGTTGAGATTTGGAACGCATCGCG
>JACMKK010000127.1 GCA_014380115.1 Luteimonas sp.
CCGCAGCGAGGATCAATCCGGCCTTGATCAGGGCGACCTGCGCCTTGGCTCTCTGACTGGCGCCGACAACGGCCAAGCTCAGTGCGTACGTCAGTGCGTCGCCGAAGTTGTCCAACCCGCCGGAGAGCAGAGCCGAAGAGCGGCCGTGCAGCGCCGCCGCGACCAACAGCACGAAGGTTGCGACCTTGATCACCAGCACGATGATCAACGTGCGGCGCTGCTTGGCTTGCAACGCACGCACGTCGATTTCCTTCTGACAGCAGCTATCGCTCATCTCGGACTATCCGTGCAGCAATCGTTCACGCGATTCGGCCTTGCGGTGCAGCCAACGATAGAGCGCCGGCAGCACCAACAATGTGAGGAACGTCGACGACACGATGCCGCCGATGACTACGGTCGCCAACGGCCGCTGTACCTCGGAGCCGGCGCCAACATTGAACGCCATCGGTAGGAAGCCCAGCGAGGCGACTAACGCGGTCATGAGCACTGGGCGGAGCCGGCCCAGCGCGCCATCGACGATGGCATCGTCCAAGGCGTCGCCCTGCTCGCGTAGCTTGCGAATGAAGGCGATCATCACCAATCCATTGAGTACTGCGACGCCCGACAGGGCGATGAAGCCGACCCCAGCGGAAATCGACAGCGGGATGCCTCGCATCATCAACGCGATCACACCACCGGTCAGCGCCAGTGGGACGCCGCTGAACACGATAATCGCGTCCTTGGCCGAGCCGAATGCCATGAACAGCAACGCGAAGATGATCGCCAGCGTGACCGGCACGACAACCGACAGGCGCTGGCTCGCCGAGATCAACTGCTCGAATGTACCGCCGTAATCGATCCAGTAACCGGTCGGCACCTGGACCTCGGCATCGATGCGTTGCTGTAGTTGGCTAACGAAGCCACCCAGATCGCGTCCGCGGACATTGGCCGTTACCACCACGCGGCGCTTGCCATTCTCGCGATTGATCTGATTTGGACCCTGCAGCGTCTCGATCCTGGCCACTTCCCGCAACGGTACGGTGCGCGGCGTGCCAGACCAGCCACCGACACGACTCGACTCGTCGGCGTTGTCGCTGCCGCCCAGCGGAATGGGCAAGTCGGCCAACGCCGCCGGATCCTGCCGCAGGCGTTCGGGCAGGCGCACCACGATGTCGAAGCGACGATCACCCTCAAACAACTGCCCTGACACTTCACCACCGACCGCTGTCGCCACGGTTTCCTGCACCGCTCCCGGATTGAGGCCATAACGCACCAGTGCTTCCCGGTCCGGAGTCACTGTCAGCAGGGGCAGTCCGGTGGCCTGTTCGAGCTTGACGTCGGCCGCACCCGGTACTGCCTTGGCGACCTCCTCGATCTGCTTACCCACGTTGACCAGCGTGTCCAGATCGTCGCCGTAGAGCTTGATCGCGACGTCGGCACGTACACCCGAGATCAGCTCGTTCATGCGCATCTGGATCGGTTGCGTGAACTCGTAATTGTTACCAGGCAACTGTTTGACCGCCGTTTCGATCTCTGCGACGAGTTGGTCTCGGGGCTTGCGCGGATCAGGCCATTGCGCACGCGGCTTCATCATCAGGAAGGTGTCGGCCACAGACGGCGGCATCGGGTCAGTCGCCACTTCGGCGGTGCCGAGCTTGCCGAACACGCGATCCACCTCCGGAAACTGCTTGATCCGCGCTTCCAGCGTCGATTGCATCGTCACCGCCTGATCGAGACTGGTGCCTGGAATGCGCAAGGCATGCAGGGCGATGTCGCCTTCGTCCAGATTGGGAATAAATTCCGTGCCCAGCCGCGTGGCCAGCAATGCGCATACGGCCATCAGCGCCAGCGCGCCCCCCATTACCCACGCGCCCCGTCGCAAGGACCATGCGAGGAGAGGCTCGTAAATACGTCCGGCCCACCGCATGACGCGGTTCTCCTTCTCATCGACTCGACCGCCCAAGAACACCGCCACGGCTGCCGGCACGAAAGTGAGCGAGAGCAGCATGGCTCCGGTCAGTGCGAGCACTACCGTGATTGCCATCGGATGAAACATTTTTCCTTCGATACCGGTTAGCGCGAAGATCGGCAAATACACAGCCGTGATGATGCCGAGGCCGAACAGACTCGGCCGGATCACCTCTGCCGTTGCCGAGGCCGTCACGTCATGGCGCTCCTCCTCGGTCATGACACGACCAAGCGTGTGCTGCACCTCCCCGAAACGCCGCAAACAGTTTTCGATGATGATCACCGCGCCGTCAACGATCAGGCCGAAGTCGAGCGCACCCAAGCTCATCAAATTGCCCGAGACGCCGCCGCGCACCATGCCGAAGACGGTGAACAGCATCGCCAGTGGAATGACGGCCGCGGTGATCAAGGCCGCGCGGAAGTTCCCCAGCAACAGGAACAGCACCACGATCACCAGCAGCGCGCCTTCGACCAAATTCTTGGATACGGTCGCGATCGTGCGATCGACAAGTGCGGTGCGGTCATAAACCGGACTCGCTATGACGCCCGCGGGCAGGCTGGCGTTGGCGGCAGCCAGCTTGGCGGCTGAGGCCTGTGCCACTTCGCGGCTGTTGGCGCCTACCAGCATGAACACTGTACCGAGTACCACTTCGCGCCCGTTCTGCGTGGCCGCGCCGGTGCGCAGTTCTAGCCCTTCGCCGACGTCGGCCACGTCGCGCACGCGGATCGGGACACCCTCGCGGCGATCGAGCACGATGTTGCGGATCATCTCCAGGTCGGCGACCTGGCCCGGCACGCGCACGAGGAATTGCTGCCCGTTGCGCTCGATGTAGCCCGCGCCAATGTTCTGGTTGTTGGCGGCCACGGCCGCTACCACGTCGTGCAGCGTGAACCCGAGCGCGACCAGCTTGGATGGCTCGGGCGTGATGTGGATCTGTCGTGCGAAACCACCAATGGTGTTGACCTCGGTGACGCCAGCTGCATTTCGCAGCTGCGGGCGTACCACCCAGTCCTGCAGAGTGCGCAGATCCGTTGGCGTCCACTCTGTACCGTCGGGCTTGCGCGCACCGGGTTTGGCCTCGACGGTGTACATGAAGATCTCGCCCAAGCCGGTCGCGATGGGGCCCATCTCGGGCTCAAGTCCATCCGGAATCTGCGATTTCACCTGCTGCAACCGCTCGCTCACGCGCTGACGGGCGAAGTACAGGTCGGTGCCGTCCTTGAATGCCACCGTGACCTGCGATAGACCGTAACGCGAGATGGAACGGCTGTAATCGAGACCGGGTAGGCCGGCCATCGCCGTCTCGATCGGATAGGTGACGCGCTGCTCGGACTCCAATGGGGAATAGCCGGGGGCTTCGGTGTTGATCTGCACCTGGACATTGGTGATGTCCGGCGTGGCATCGATAGGCAGCTTGGTGAAGCTCCACACGCCGAGCGCAACGAGGGCCAGCGTGAGCGCAAGCATCAACCAGCGGTGCGCGATGGCGAACCGGATGATCCGCTCCAGCAGGCCTGCTGCCAGGGTGTTACGCGGCTCAATGGTCATGCGAGGCCCCCGACTTCTCGATGTCGGCCTTGACCAGGTAGCTTTGCTCGATCACGACGGCATCGCCGGGCTTCAAGCCCGACAGCACTTCCACCTGCGTGCCATCGCGCTTACCTAGTTCGATTGGCCGGACCTCGTACGTGTCGCCGACGCGGATAAAGACCGCTTGCCAATCGCGGAAGGTCTGCAGCGCTGACAGCGGTACGACAAGTTTGGCCGGTTGCTGTTCGACGGTAATGCGTGCCTTGACCGCAGAGCCGGGTCGCCACAAGCCGTCGCCATTGGCGATGGTGGCGCGTGCGACCGTGCTCTGGCTGGCGGTCGCGGTGCCCGGCAGCACGCGCTCCAGCACGGTCTCCACCGTCACACCGTCGCTCATGCGTGTCACGGCCACGGGCACACCGGGACGGATGTGCTGCGCGTCGGAGCCAAAAATATGCAGGTCGACCCACAACGACGAGAGATCGGCGATCTCGAACAACGGCGTGCCTTCGCTCGCGACCGAGCCGACTGACGCATTGCGCGCGAGCACCACGCCGGAGATCGGCGCGCTCACGGTGTAGTTGGTGAGGCTGAGATTGCTTTCGACGGTCGCGAGTGCCTGACCGGCGCGCACTTGGTCACCGACATTGGCGCGCAAGCTGCGGATCGGACCCGGGAAACGCGCCATCACGTTGGCGACGCGGCCTTCGACAGGCGTCAGCAAGCCCTGCACCTCATGCTCGTCGGCGATCACGCCAGAAGCTGCGGGCGCCACGCGGATGCCGGCATCGGTGGCGATTTTGCCGACGATCTCGGTCCGGCCTTCGTAGCTCGGGTACGCCCAACGCAGCGCCTTGCCGTTGATCTTCGCCAGGACCTCGACTTCGAACGAATGCGGCTCGCCTACGATCGTGCCGGCCATCAGGCTGCCATCGACGTGCGGCTTGAGCGTGTGGTTCTCGGCAATATCGCCCAGGCGTTTGAGTCGTACCTCGACGTTACCCGCCGTCGCCGGCAGCGGTTTGTCGCCTTCATACAGCCAAGCTTGGTACTTCGGCGGCGTGCCGTCTTCGGCAATGGCCAATTCGACCGCGTAGCCGGATTGTTCCAGCAGGCGACCGCCGTGCTCGCCCTTCTTGGCTTCCTCGGCCTCAGCGTGCTCGCTGCCTTCGCCATGGCTGTCTTCATTCGATGGACTACCACCGCAGGCAGCCAGCAGCAGGGCAAGCGCCAAGGCGCCGATGGGATGTTGTGGCTTCAAGGGGTAGTTCCTTGTGCGGTGGGCGGCGCGGGGCGGGCGACGAACGCCTGGCCGGTGAGCCGCTGGATTTCGATCAGGGCGAGCTGGGCATCCAGCGCGACTTCCAGTTGTTGCTTGCGTGCAAGCGTTCGCTCGGATTGCAACTGCGCCCATTCCAGATAGCTGATGGCGCCGCCGCGATAGGCGCGCTCGGCGGCGGCTTCAGCCTTGCCCAGCTTGGGCAACACATCGCTCTGCAATCGTGCGACCTCCACCTCTGCCACGCGGTATCGGCCGTGAGCTTCCGCCAGGGTCGAGTAGAGCGACAGGCCCTTGGCTTCGCGCTCGATTTCCACGGCGGCAAGTTCGGCTTCGGCCGCGCGGATATCAGGTTCTGCACGGCTGGCGGCACCTAGCGGCATCGAGACACTACCGACGAGGGCAAAATCATCGGTCGTCTGCAATCGACGCGCGCCGACCTGCCAATCCAGATCGGCGCTGCGCTCGCTGCGCGCCAACTGCAGGCGTGCCTCGCGAACGCGGCGCTCGCCGACAAACTGGTTGAGTTCAGGCGTGCGTTCGAGCAGATCGGCCAACGCGGCGAAATCGTCAATGGCGGGTAACCGTAGCGGATCGGAGGCCATCACCTCGAAGTCCGGATCACGCTCTCCCCATAGCGCCGCCAAGTGCTGTCGCGCGGCGACTAATCTCTGCTCGTACCGCGCGCGATCGAGTTCAGCCTTGGCCAACGCGGCTTGTGCGGTCAGGACGACCGATTCCGGTGAGGCACCGGCTTGCAGGCGCTGCCGTGCGCCTGCGACGGTGCGTTGCCGCTGCCCAATATCCAACTGCGCGATCTCACGCTGGCGTTCGGCTGCGACCATGGCCAGGTAGCGGCGCGCGACTTCCGCCAGCAGATCGAGCCGGCGGCCCTCGCGCTCGACTGCCAGGGCATCGATGCGGCTTTGCGTCAGGGTTCGGCGTGCATCGAGTTTGCCGCCGCGCTCCAGCACCGAGGCCAGGGTGAGCGTCAGCTCTGCCTGCTGCAGGCCACCGGCATCGCCGGTGCCAAATGCGTTCTCGACGGTCCCGCCAAGGACCAGGGCCGGTCGCAAGGTAGCGCGAACCAGCTCGGCGGACAGCACGTCCCGGCGTGCCCCGAACAGGCGCAAATCAGGATGGGTTTCGGCAACGCGGGAGAATGCGTCGTCCAGGGATAGGCGGTCGGCGGCATGTGTGGGCAGGGCCACAATAGCCACGGCGACCAGCGCAGCGCAGGCCGCGAGTCGCAATTGCATGGGGAAACTCCGAATGTGCGGTGACAGGGTCCCGGCTTAGCGCCGGCCGTACGTCATGCCGTAATCGGAGGTCGAAATGGTCCGTGGGTCGGGGCGTGGATCACCCCTGGAAGCTCACACGTCGAGGGGGCGGTTTCCTCGAGCGCTGTAGTAGGCACATTTAATGCAGGCACGCCCAGCGCACCCGATTGACCGCAGCAATGGGCGAAGTGCAGCAGTGCGTGAAGAGCTTCGGGCGTATCGCCGGCATGGTCTTCTGCGGCAGACACATGATCGTGATCTACCGAAGATTGGGCATGCCCGAGGTGTAAGGGACGGCCCGTCTGATGATCGGATAGCTCGTGCAATTCGCCCAATGACGCCAATACCGGTTGCAGCGTCGTGCCTGCGGTAAACAGCAAGAGCGCCAACAGACGAAGCGCGTATGACAAGCGACGGCGGCTGGGGGAACCGATCATGACCCGAGTCTACTGGACGGGCGTAACGTTACACAATTCGCTGGGGTTGCCGTCGAGTGAGTCCATGCTAACGGCAGCAGTTGTTGCCTTGCTGCATAGGCGGACAGGGCACCGTTGCATAGGAGCAGAAGACGCAACAGTCGCCCGGTTTTGGTTGCAGTACCTGACCGCATCCGAGGCAATCGTAGAAGAACGAACAAGCGTCGATGGGCATCGGTTCCAGGGCTTGGTGCCCGCACAGGGGGCAACTCACCAGGCTATGCAGTTCGGGGGTGCTCATGGTCGTTTCAATTGTGACGCTGCCGTAGGAGGGCGGCCGAAGTCGCCCTTTGTTTCGGTTCAAACCCATCTCGGAAGTACGAACGCGAACAGCGCGCCCACTGTCGTGCAAAGTAGCGCAATCGCCCACAAGCCCCAACTCACACGCCGTAGCCGTGTGCATGCCGCAGCCAGGGCTGGATCCGCAGGACACGGCAGGGTGCGGGCGTGCCATAGGATCGCACCGGCCAGCGCGAGCATGCCGAACGCAACCCCGAATACCGCGGCCTTGTGTTCCGACAGCCAGATCAGCTGCGGCACGGCCGTGACCAATCCGGCGAGCGCCGCGCCTGCGCCCAAGGCCACCATCACCGCAGGCAGCGCGCAGCAAATCAAGTTGCCCCCGCTGGCGAGCAGGGTGACGGCCGCAACTCCCAAGTTGCGACGCAAGGGCGCTTGCGCGACCTCCACCTCATTCATGGGCCGCTACCCGCTTGCGAATGGCGTCCAATGAGGCGTCGGTGCGGCGGATCGCGACTATGGTGTAACCGGAATCGGCGATCGCTTTGCGCAGCTTGGCATCGTCGATGTCGGTGTTCTCCTTCAATTCCACCGCCACGATCCGATCTTCCAGGCTGACGAATACAGCTTGCGTCGCGGGCAAGGCCTTGAGCGCCTTTTCAATGCCCTGCGCGCAGAACGCGCAGACCAGTCCGTTGACGTCTATTTCGATAGTCCTGGCCGATGCCAGCGTGGTCACGCTGAGCAGCAGGCCGAACACAATTGATTTAAGCGATTTCATTGGGGTCTCCACATCAGAAGTTGAACATGGCCATGGCCTGGAGCTTGCCGTCGGTGGTGGCGCCGAACTCGACCCAGGTACCGCCTTTGAACAGGCGGACCAGCAAGGCGGTTTCGGTACCCTCAAACAGATCGCCGGTGTAGTGGCGACCCTGCACGACGAACCAGGTGGCGAGGGTGTCGTAATCGTGGGCGTAGGGGGCCCAGCCGAGTTGCACGGTGTCGATGCGATGCGAGAAGGCATCGCTTTCCTGCAGATCCGACCGGAACGAGCTGTAGACGCGGCGTGTTTCGTAATCCGCTTGCAGGCCGATGTTGCGAGACAGCGCGCTGCCCGCGAAATCGTTGCCGGTGGCCTGTCCTAAGCCGCCCCACATGAACACGTTGGCTTGCGCTCCGGGTAGATTCCAGCGCTTCGCCAGCAGGTTGCCGCGGAGGTAAGTGATATGGCGCAGCTTGGCGCCATCCTCGCTTTGCAGTTCGAGCCAGCCGCCGCCGAGCGAGTACCAGTAGCGGGGCGCATAGAACACCTGCGCTTCCTTCATGGTGCCAGCGCCGTACTCGACCATCACGGTCGTGCCCTTGGCGAATGCGATCGGTTTGGCCGCCGCAATCACGGGCATGAGGCCGAGCAGCCCAATGGCCGCCCAGCATTTGTAGGGATTCATGTTGAGTCTCCATCGATTGCCGCACAGCGCGGCACGGAGCGCACCCGCAGGGGCGCTCATTCAGATTGGAGGTCAGGCGATCGGAGGTCGCAGCGGCGTATCGATCAACCGCGACGGTGGCGGAGTGGCACGCCACGAAAAGATGAGCGGGACCGGCGGCATGGCCGCTGGCAGGCTTGCGAACTGCGGGAGGAGACCTGCACCCACGCAGGCTGAAATGTCGCACGTCGGCTGCGGGCAGCAGCCGTCTTCGCAAGGTTCGCCGTTATGCGGCTTGCTCGGGGCCGGCATAGCATCGTGGCACGGCATGTCGGAGGACGCCGCCGCCGCCGCCGCGTCCAAGATGGACACAGCCGCCCTCGCAGGCCAGACGGTGCCCGGCAGGATCAAGGCAGCGACCAAGAGCAGGTGCAGTGCTTTGCGGGCAACGAAGGGCAGCGTCATGTCCTAATTGTAGTTCGGCGCAACTTGAGAGCGCCACCGAGTGTCGGAAGTTGCGGATGACGGACCCTACGGTACTTTTTGGCCATGAAGGGCTAAAGCGCCGCTGATATTCGATTCCGATAGCGACTCTGTGAATCATTGACGACCGAATGAACCAGGCAAAGTGTTCCGTGCCGGCGACCGGTCACCGGCACGGATCGACCCTCAGCCGCGCAAGAATGCGAGCAGATCGGGGTTGATCACCTCGGCATGGGTCGTGCACATGCCGTGCGGGAAACCCTTGTAAACCTTCAGCGTCGCATTCGCGAGCAGCTTGGACGAGAGCATCGCCGAATCGGCGATCGGCACGATCTGGTCGTCGTCGCCGTGCATCACGAGCGTCGGCACTTCGATGCTGCGCAGGTCATCGGTGAAGTCGGTCTCCGAGAACGCCGCGATGCACTCGTACTGCGCCTGGGCGCCGCCCATCATTCCTTGGCGCCACCAGTTCATCCGCAGTGGTTCCGATAGCGGAGTGTCCGGGCGATTGAAACCATAGAAGGGCACCGGAAGCGACCAGTAGAAGTTCGCCCTGTTGGCAGCAAACTCCTTGCGGAGCCCGTCGAACACTTCACGCGGCAAGCCCGCCGGATTGGCTGCGGTCTTCAACATCAGTGGCGGCACCGCGCCGATGAGCACCAGCTTGGCGACGCGTTCGGCGCCGTGCCGGGCGACATAGCGGGTGGCCTCGCCGCCACCGGTCGAGTGGCCGACATGGATGGCGTCGCGCAGGTCCAGGTGTGCCGCCAGCGCTGCGACGTCGGCGGCGTAGGTATCCATGTCGTTGCCGGTGGACGTCTGGCTCGATCGGCCATGGCCACGCCTATCGTGGGCGATGACACGGTAGCCCTGCTCCAGGAAGAACAGCATCTGGCCGTCCCAGTCGTCGCTGGAGAGCGGCCAGCCATGGTGGAACACGATCGGCTGACCCGAACCCCAGTCCTTGTAGAAGATCTCGGTGCCGTCTTTTGTGGTGATCGATTGCATGTCGCGGTTCCTCATCGGTGCTGTGGGGGATTGGCTGTCCGCGGCCTGGCTCGCAGACAGGGGTCCGGCGGAGCGCGTCGTGCGCGTGGCTCTCACGCGTTCCTGATCGACTCCCAATGCCTTAGACGATCCGCGATCAACTCGGCACGTTTCCGATCGTCGCGTCCGTCCAGGATGCTCAGGTCCTCGGGATCGGCGCACAGGTAAACACCCGACGTGCGTGCGCTGACGTTCGGGTCGGTGTCCGAACGAGTTGTCCAGTAACCGGCCGCGCGATCGGCAGACTCGATTCTGATCTCCCCCGTCCCGTCCAACCGAGGCGCGTTCGGGTGCCGAGGCCGTTCGCCATTCCAGTAGTAAACGACGCCCGACGGATCCTTTTTCACCTTTGCCGCTACGCTCCAGTATCGAGCTGACAGGGTGCCATCCGCTTGCCATGAGCGACCGGCCACCTCGAGCATCCCGTCGCGGTCTCGCGAGATTCGCAGGAGGCTCACGGCCGAAGGCTCCTCGGAGCTGCGCTCCGTCAAGGAAAACTGCCACCACATGCCCTCGATACCCGCGATGCGGCCCGCCTGGCCAGCTCCGCTGGGTTTCCCCTGGAGGTTAACGCTGTGATGGTCCGGGCGGTGAGCGCGTCGGATCGTCCGAGATAGGTGACGACGTACTTCGTTGGGAATGGGCATACGGATCGTGCGCGCAGAGGCTGATCTTCAAGAGGAATTGAACGACGAGATCGCCGCCAAGTACGGCACGCCGCACGCAGATATCCAGATCACATTGTCTGGAAATAGCAAAGGGGTGGAACTAGTCGTTGCCTCTAGCGTCCGTCAGTAGGCCCAAAGCGCATGCATCGCAACCTGCCTAACAGCTCCTGACCCAAACAATGTCCTGTTCGCCCTGAGCACGGCGATCAGCAGGTGACGGGCTGACCGCTGGTCAGGGTACCTGCGCAATCACCGTCGGCGGAAACTGGGCAAACATTCGGTCGACCCCGGCCTGCATGGCGCTGGTCTGCGCGACGGGCGAATCAGAGATTGTGCCCAGTGCGATGCCGCGCCAGAGCGGACGCTGCGTCTGCGCGTCGAACATGTCGAGTACCAGCGTGCCGTGGGTGTAACTGCGCATCGTCGTCGTGGTGTCGAAACCGCCCCAACCGCCCCAGCCCGGCCCCCAACAACAGCCACCCCAACCCCAGCCACCCCACATCGGACCGCTGTTGAAGCTGTCCATCCGATAGCGGGTTTCGGTGACGAAGCTCCCGGCCAAGCTAACCTGCGGATTGGTCGATTCGGTCCAGCCGCGCTCGCGCAGCTTGGCCTCGACGGCTGCAACCAGACGTTGCTCCGCCAGCGGCGAAAAGCCTTCCGGCTTCTGCGTCCAGGCATACGTGTGGTATTCGGCAAAACTGACGCCCGGATCGAAGTCGGTGTAAACGACGGGCGTGCTGGCGCACCCAGCCAACAGCGTAGCTGCGGCCAAAATCATGAGTAAGCGCTTCATGGTCGGCTCCCGTAACAGCGGCATTCCAAGCATACGCCTGCGTTTTAGCGGCTAGCGTGGGTCACTTTCGACGGTGCTGAATTATTAAGGTTGGCCATTCAGTTCTGGCTACGCGGAATCGGCCCTCCGTCGTGGCGTTGCATCAACCCATTGATGCGTCGCGGGTTCTGAGACCCGCTTTCGCAAGGCTAGGCGCATACCCAGGACCCGCGCCCAACTCGTCATTGACCTGGATGATCTGGAGGCAGATCTGCTCGATCTGCTTGAAGGCTGCGCGCAAGAAGAAGTCTTCTGGCCTGAGTTTTCCGCATTAGCCGATGCCATCAGGCAAGGTCCGTCGAAGTCCGCGCAGCTGAAGCTGCTGTCGGAGAACTTCGACGGGTGCTCGTGACCGAGAACCGAGCAGCAGAATTCAGCGTCAGAACTATTTCGAGCGGTAACGCTAACAAGGCACGGGAATAGCCCGCGTCGGGCAGCCTTTTTACGAGATGAAGCCACCGGATCCCTCGGAGCCCACCCGCTTGGCTCGACCCGTCCGCCAGCGTTTCGAACGTATTTGCTGCACTGCATGGTGACAAACGCGGTCGAGCCTGATTAGGCTGCGTCATTCAATGTTAGCGCTACCACGTTTGACCGCATCCTGGGACGGGTCATCCATTGGAAAGGTTCATTGGAAACGTTCGTTGGAAGCGTCGCCGCTACACAGGGTTTCGATGCGCCCGGGAAGTGCTAAGGAACCGGCATTGCTGCAACGGGCGCTTTTAAACGTCCGGTCTGGATGAGGGCGGGCTATGGCCTGCGGGTGCCCCGGAGGGGGGGCGATGACATCCATCAATCGAAGAAAGAGGGGAGGGTAATCAGATGAAAGATCGCGGGTGTCGATGCCTGGTTCTTACGACGACTGTGGTGGGTGCAAACGCTGCTTCGCGGCCCGAAAGCTACATGCCTTCGGCAGTCCAAACTCCTGTGCTGAGGACACGCTCATGAATCACAAGTTGAAGCGATTCAAGTCGAAGGCCATGTTCACCATCGTCGGCGGCGCCATCATCCTCAACCCCGCTTTCGCCCAGGACCCGCAGGCGCAGCAAACCCAACCGCCAGAATCGCAGGCGCAGCCAACTGCAGCAGCCAGCGATCAGGATGCAACGACCAGTGCCGAGGAAGCGAGGACACTCGATACGGTCGTCGTCACCGGCATCCGCAGCAGCCTCGACCACTCGATGGGGATCAAGCGCGATGCGGCCGGCGTGGTCGACGCGATCAGCGCCGAGGACATCGGCAAGTTCCCCGACACCAACCTGGCCGAGTCGCTGCAACGCATCACCGGCATCTCGATCGAGCGCCGCGACGGCGAAGGCGCGCAGGTCACCGCGCGCGGCTTCGGCCCGCAGTTCAACATGGTGACCCTCAATGGTCGCCAGATCCCGGGTGCGGACGCCTTCGGCGCGGCCGGCCAGGTGGCGATCGGCGGCGTCGACGGCGGCACCCGCGCGTTCAACTTCGCCCAGCTCGCTTCCGAGGCGATCAGTGGCATCGAGGTGTACAAGACCAGCCAGGCGCAGGTTCCCAGCGGCGGCATTGGCGCCACCATCAACATCCTGACTGACAAGCCGTTCAACCACACCGGCTTCGTCGCCAGCGCCGGTGCCAAGCTCGTGTCCGACGAGTCGCAGCCGTTCGACAACGAGATCACTCCGGAAGTGTCCGGCATCTTCAGCTTCACCAACGCCGACAAGACCTTCGGCGTGGGCATCAATGCCAGCTACCAGAAGCGCAAGGGCGGTTCGGTGCAAGCCACCGACAACTACTGGAACATCCAGCCCTGGACCGGCACGATGCCCGGCGACCCCAATGTCGTGAATGAGCCGGCTGTCGGCGACCTTTACGCACGTCCCAACGACTTGCGCTACGCGTTCTCCGAATTCGAGCGCGAGCGCATCAATGGCCAGGCGGTAGTGCAGTTCGCGCCGATCGACAGCCTGACCCTGACCCTGGACTACACCTACTCGACCAACGAGATCACGGAGAACCGCGGCGAGCAGAGCATGTGGCTGCAGAACAGCCAATACACCGATGTCGAGTTCGACACCAGCGGCGCGGTCGCCACGCCCGTGTACATCCGCGAGATCGCCGGCACCAAGGACTTCGGCCTCGAGCAGCAGCGCAGCATGCAGAAGTACAAGCTGAGCTCGCTGGGCTTCAATGCCATGTGGGACGTCAGCGACAACTTCCGCCTGAGCCTCGACGCGCACGATTCCAAGAACGAGAGTCGGCCCAACGACCCGCTGACCGGCGGCGGCTCGATCTTCATGAGCATCGCCGGCACCAACAACTGCACCGCCGGCCCGCACTGCGGCGGTTCGTGGGTGCAGGAAATGTGGTTCAACAACGACTTGCCGATCGGTTCGCAGACTTGGTACCCGACCACCGCAGACGCGCTGGCCGGCACCAATGGCGTGACCAATCCCGGTTTCGTCGAAGGTGAAATCGGTTCGCAGGTGTTGCGCATCAACGCGCAGACGCAAGTCAGCGAGGTCAAGCAGGCCCGCATCGACGGCGAATGGAGTTTCGACAGCGGTCGCTTCCAGTTCGGTGTGGATAGCACCAAGTCCTCCACCCACCGCCTGCAGGCCGCCGAGGCCTACCACACGCTCGGCGACTGGAGCGTAGCCAACGTCGATTCGGATGTCGCCGGGGGCCTGATGGGCCTGCTGCGGCCGATCGACCTGGTCGGGCTGTTCGACGACTACAACATCGGCAGCAGCAATGGCGCTTGGACAGGCGATGCCGGCGCGCTGGCCCAATGGGCCGCCGGCCAGTACGGACTCAGCCTCGGCGTCAGTCCGCAGAATGCAAACGACCAGCGCATCGAGGAAAAGACCCAGGCGGCCTACATGCAGGTGGAGCTGGACGGTGAACTCGGCGGCATGCGGACCAATACCCGCGTCGGCGTGCGCTACGAAAAAACCGATTTGGTTGCGACCTCGGTCATCGCCATCCCCGAGGCCGTCGAATGGCAGGCCAACAACGATTTCCGCATCGTACTGTCCGATGAGCAGCAGCCGTTCAGCGAGGACACCAGTTATAGCTTCATCCTTCCCAACTTGGACTTCAGCATCGATTTCACCGAAGAGCTGAAGGGCCGCGCTTCGTTCGGTAAGACGATCGCGCGGGCGCCCTACAGCAACCTGTATGCCGGTCCGAGTGCGCAGCAACCGTTCGGCTCGGTGCTGCTCGATCCGTCCGTGCGCGCCAGCGGCACCGCGCAGAACCCGAAGTTGCAACCACTGGAATCGGACAATCTGGATCTCGCGCTGGAGTGGTACTTCGCCGATGCCAGCTATGTCTCGGTAACGTACTGGAACAAGCGAGTGAACAACTTCGTCGGCAACACCGTGGTGCAGGAATCGCTGTACGGCCTGACCGACCCGACCAGCGGACCGGATGCACAGGCGGCACTGGCCTTCCTGCAGAGCCAGGCCTGCATCGACCAGGTCGGTGCGGCCAACGCCGCCGCGTGCTCGGGCAACGACACCTCGCTGTTCACGGCACTGGCGCTATTGCGCAACGATCCCGCAGGGCTGGCTGCCTTCAACGGCACCGGCGCGCAGCAGCTGGCGACGGAGAACGCCTACAACCTGGTCGGCGAGGCGGACGACCCGCTGTACCTGTTCAACGTCAACCGCCCGGTCAACCAGCACGAGGCCAAGCTGCACGGCTGGGAATTGGGCGGGCAGTACTTCTTCGGCGACAGTGGCTTCGGTGTCTTCGCCAACTACACCATCGTCCAGGGTGACGTGGGTTTCGATGACGGGGGAGACCCCGCCATCGACCAGTTCTCGCTGACAGGACTGAGCGATACCGCCAATGCCATGTTCATGTACGAGAAGTACGGCTGGTCCGTGCGCCTGGCCTGGAACTGGCGCGACGAGTACCTGATCCTGGCCAACCAGGGCGCCAGCCGCAATCCGTACTACGTTGAGGACTACCAGCAGTGGGACCTGAGCGTGAACTACGCGCTCAACGACCACTGGTCGTTCGGCCTGGAAGCGATCAACCTGACCGGCGAGGACGTGCGCTGGCATGCCCGCACCGACCAGCAGATCGTCAAGCTGGCCGACCAGAGCCCGCGCTACATGCTGGGCGTCCGCTACAAGTTCTAACTCCCCTCCCGTGCCGGACGCCGGGTTTGTTGCGACAGGCAGGGACCGCTGCGAAAGCAGCGGCCCCCTTTCTTTTCTGCAGGCGCGACCGGCCCATCCCAGCTTGCCGACGCGATGGGGTTGTGAAATGTTCGCCGGGTCTGCGCCGGGACCCGGATGCACCGCTGGAGCCGAGATGGCCCGATACGAGCTGCTCAACAACGTGACGCACAAGGATCTGCGCGTCGTCACGCGCTTTGGCGGCGAATTCGGCGACGACATCGGCATGGTGCTGGCGTTCCCGACCGAATACGCCGAACTGCAAAGGGAATATCCGATCTTTTTTCGCAAGGACCGCGAGAGCGGCGAATGGCAGTCGGTGGCGCTGCTGGGTTTCGAACAGAAGGAAAACCTGTTCCTGCAGGGCGAGCGCTGGAATGCCGCCTACCTGCCGGGCGTCGTCGCCAAGGGGCCGTTCCTGATCGGCTTCCAGGAACAGCGGATCGACGGCGAGCTGCGCAAGGAACCGGTCATCCATGTCGATTTGGATCATCCGCGCGTCAATTCGAGCGAAGGCGAGGCCGTGTTCATGCCGCAGGGCGGGCACAGCCCCTATCTGCAACACATCACCACGGTGCTGCGCGGCATCCGCGACGGCACGGAGACCGGCAAGGCCATGTTCGCGGCGTTCGAGTCGCTGGGACTGATCCAGCCCGTCGCCATCGACGTGAAACTCGACGACACGCACGGCGTGAACCTGGCCGGACTGTACGGCATCGACCGCGAGCGGCTCGCCGGACTCGATGCCGCGTCGCTGCATCTTCTCAATCACGCCGGTTATCTCGAAGGCGCGTTCCTGGTGCTCGCCTCGATGCACAACGTGCGTCGGCTGATGGCGGAAAAACAACGCCGCTTGCAGCAGCACGCCGATGCGGTGTCGGCAGCGTCGGAGCGCGCAGCCTGAGCGACATGGTCCAGGTCGCCGCCATGCGTGTATTGGAGGGCTGCCGGCCTGACACGCTGCCGCTCGACGAACTGCTCGAGGCCGGGCAGCCGGTGGTGCTCCGGAGCGTGGCGCGCCACTGGGGGCTGGTCCAGGCGGGCCTGCGCGGTTCGCAGGAGGCGATGGCCTACCTGCGTGGGTATGACAGCGGCCGACCGGTGCAATATTCCTACGGCGGCCCGGAGATCGCGGGTCGGCCCTTCTACAACGACGATTTCACGGAATTGAACTGCGAGGTCCGGCGCGGCGGACTGGACGAATTGCTGGACGGGATCGCCGCCCACCTGGATGACGCGCAGGCGCCGACGTATTACCTCGCGTCGTTGCTGATCGACGGCAGCCTGCCGGGCTTCCGCGGCGCGAACGATCTCGGCTTCGCCGCTTGCGGCATCGAGGCGCCGCCGAGCATCTGGATCGGCAACCGGGTAGTCGCTTCCTGCCATTACGACGCGCCGAACAACCTGGCTTGCTGTGCCGTTGGCCGGCGGCGGTTCACCGTGTTTCCGCCGGATCAGATCGCCAATCTCTATCCCGGTCCGTTGGAACCAACGCCCGGTGGCCAGGCGGTCAGCGTGATCGATTTCGCCGCTCCCGACTTCGAGCGTTATCCGCGATTCCGCGCTGCGCTCGCGAGCGCACAAAGCGCGGTGCTGGAGCCGGGCGATGCCGTCTTCATTCCCAGCATGTGGTGGCACCACGTCCAGGGGCTGGACGTGTTCAACGTGCTGGTCAACTACTGGTGGAGCAGCTCGCCCGCGTACGTCCCCACGCCGATGCACGCGCTCTACCACGCGTTGTGGACGATTCGTGACCGGCCGGAACGGGAAAAGCAGGCCTGGCGCGAGGTGTTCGAACACTACGTCTTCGGTCCCGCCGAACGCGCTGGCGAGCACTTGCCTGCAGCGGCGCGCAACGTGCTGGGGCCCGTGGACGAAACGCTCGCGCGCCAGCTCCGCGCCATGTTGATTGGAAAGCTCAATCGCTGAACGACGCGGAGGAACGCGTCGTACCGCATCCATTGCAGAAGGGAGAGCGCGAATTGGACAAGTCGGGCAAGGACCGGATATGCAAGGTAGTGATTGCGGGTGGCGGCACCGCGGGTTGGATTGCCGCCTGTGCGCTGTCGCACCAGTTCCGGGGTCGGCTCGACATCACGCTGGTCGAGTCGGAGCAGATCGGCACCGTCGGCGTCGGAGAATCGACGGTGCCGCCGATCCGCAGCTTCCACCGTTTCCTGCAGATCGACGAGCAGGAGTTCCTGCGCGCGGTCGCCGGCACCTTCAAGCTGTCGATCTCGTTCGAAAACTGGCGCAAGCACGGCGAGCGTTACATCCATCCGTTCGGCATCACCGGGCAAAGCACCCTGGTCTGTGGCTTCCACCATTTCTGGCTCGACAGCCTGCGCCGCGGCATGCAATCGGAGCTGGGCGATTACTGCCTTGAAACCGTGGCTTCGCGTGGCGACCAGTTCGACCTGTCGCAACAGCCACAGGTCAACTACGCATACCACCTGGATGCCGGCCTATATGCGCGCTTCCTGCGGCGCAAGTCCGAGGACTACGGGCTAAAACGCATCGAAGGCAAGATCCACGAAGTCAGGCAGCACCCGGAAAGCGGATTCGTCGAAGCACTGGTGCTGGAGGACGGGAAGCTCGTCGAAGGCGACCTGTTCATCGACTGCACGGGCTTCCGCGGCCTGCTGATCGAGCAGACGCTGAAGACCGGCTACGAGGACTGGAACCACTGGCTGCCCAGCGACCGCGCAGTGGCGATGCAGACCGAATCCGCCGGTCCGCCGGTGCCGTACACGCGTGCCATCGCGCACGAGGCCGGCTGGCGCTGGCACATCCCGCTGCAGCACCGCGTCGGTTGCGGGCTGGTCTTCTCCAGCCGCCACATGTCCGACGATGAGGCCCGGGCCAAGCTGCTGCGCGACGTCGTAGCGACGCCGATCAAGGATCCATGGCTGGTGCCTTTCCGCACCGGCCGCAGACTGAAGGCTTGGAACAAGAACGTCGTGTCGCTGGGACTGGCCAGCGGTTTCATCGAGCCGCTGGAATCGACCAGCATCCACCTCGCCATCAGTGCCGTGGTGCGCCTGATCCAACTGTTTCCGTTCGACGGCATGGCCCCGTCGCTGGTCGATATCTACAACGACGTCAGCCGCGCCGAGATGGAACACGTACGCGACTTCGTCATTCTGCACTACCACGCCAACCAGCGCGACGAGCCGATGTGGAGAGAATGCCGCGAGATGGAATTGCCAGAATCGCTGGCGATGCGCCTGCGTGCGTGGCGCGAGCGCGCGCATGCTTGGCAAGGCGCGGACGAACTGTTCCGGGTGGATTCGTGGACCCACGTGATGCTGGGTCAGGGCATCATGCCCGGGCAGCACCATCCGCTGGCGCGGACGCTGCCCGACCAGGACCTGCGCAAGCTGTTCGATTCGATCCGGCAGCCGATCGACCGCGCGGTTGCGCAGATGCCGCCGCAGCAGGAATTCATCGAGCGCTATTGCAAGGCCGTGCCCGAGGTGTGGCAAACGAGGCGGCCGGAGATGCAGGCGTAACCCATGTGCGCGTCAGGCCGACCGACAGGGAAGGCAGCATGCTGCTGAGCCTCCATCCCGACATTCGCGTCAGCAGGCTTGCCATCGGCGATGAGAAGGCACCTTTGCTGGTCATCGACAATCTCGTCTCAGATCCCGAGCGTCTGGTGCGGAAGGCGGCGCGCAGCGACTTCGTCGGACAGCGTTCGATGTTTCCTGGCATCCGCGCACGGGCGCCGTTCTCATACGGGCATTTCCTCGAATCGACCTTGAATCCTTTCCTACTGGAATGCTTCGGACTGCAGCCCGGCCGTTTCGTATTCCCGATGTGCCACTACTCGTTGGTGACCCTGCTGCCCGAGAAGCTGGCGTTCCTGCAGCGGGTGCCGCATGTCGATTCGGTTACCGGCAACGGTTTGGCGACCGTGCACTATCTGTTCCATGGCAACTGGGGCGGAACAGCCTTCTACCGGCATCGTTGGACGGGTTTCGAGTATGTCGACGAACGACGCAAGGACGAGTACTTCCATCGCCTGGAGCACGAAAGCCAGGGTGCAGAGGCTCCAGGCGCGGGTTATATCGATCGCGATACGGCGCTGTTCGAGCGGATCGCCAAAGTGGATGGTGTGTTCAACCGGATGGTGGTTTATCGGCGCAACTCATTGCATTCCGGTCGCATCGACAATGCGCGGGTCCCGCCCGCCGATCCGGTGGCTGGGCGACTGTCGATCAATACCTTCATCGACGTGGTGCCATGACGCGCATGGTGGCGCTTAGCATTGATTCCAGCCGGCCAGGCGGCTCGCAACCCTGAGCACATCATTGGCACTAAGCTGTTGTTTGTAAAAACATTCTGCGCTGCAACAGGCTTTTTTCGCGCGCGCTGGTTAAAGTGCAATCTCTCTCACGGGTTGGCTGAGGCGGAACGTGAAATCAGGTCTTTCCAGCAGTTGGCTTTTTTTTTACCAAAGGAATGGTAGCGCTAACCTTTTTTATGTTGGAGGGCAATTCCAATGACTCTGACCGCCGGCATCGATGCGGGTACGCAGAGCGTCAAGGTGGTTGTTTACGACGATGAAGCCCGCCGCGTCGTTGCCTCAGCCAATGCGCCGCTGGAACTCGTCAGTGGTGATGACGGCACCCGCGAACAGCACCCCGATACTTGGGTAGCAGCAATCCAGGCATGCTTCGGTGGCATCGACGCCGCTCTCCGACGTAACGTCAGGGCGCTCGCGGTATCGGGACAGCAACATGGATTCGTGCCGATCGGCGCAGATGGCGAGGTGCTGGCGCCAGCAAAGCTTTGGTGCGATACCAGCAGCATTGCGGAGTGTGCTGAAATCACCGACGCGGTAGGCGGAGCAGAGCGCTGCATCGCGTTGGCGGGCAATCCGATTCTGGCCGGATACACCGCCTCCAAACTGCCATGGACACGCAAGCACCGGCCCGAAGCGTATCGCCGGCTGGCAAAGATCCTGCTGCCGCACGACTACCTGAATTTCTGGCTCACGGGCGAAGCATTCTGCGAACACGGCGATGCGTCCGGCACCGGTTGGATGGATGTGCGCAGGCGGCAGTGGTCGCCCGTGCTTCTGCATGCGATCGATCCCCACCGGGACCTCACGTCGTGCTTGCCGCCGTTGGTCGCAACCGACAGCACGTTTCCGATACAGGCAAAGCGCGCGGACGAACTCGGCCTGTCGCATGACGTCCTTGTAGCCGTGGGCGGCGGCGACAACATGATGGCGGCCATCGGCACCGGATGCGTGGTGCCGGGCAGGCTGGCGATGAGCCTGGGAACCTCGGGCACGCTGTTCGCCTGTTCGGACACGCCCGTCATCGACCCGGCAGGCGGCTGGGCGGCCTTCTGTTCGTCTACCGGCGGATGGCTCCCGCTGATCTGCACGATGAACTGCACCGTGGCCACCGAAACCATTGCCAAGTTGTTCGGCTTCAGCACGCGGGCCGGCGATGCCCATATCCTGGCTACTACGCCTGGTGCCGGCGGTCTCACGCTACTCCCGTTCTTGAACGGAGAACGCACGCCTGATCTGCCACTCGGGAAAGGCGTACTGACAGGCTTGGCTGCGCACAATGCCAGCGCAGCCCATTTCTATCGTGCCGCGATGGAAGGCGCGACGTTCACCTTGAAGTGCGGCTACGACGCGTTCCTGTCGGCCGGCATGAAGTTCGACCGCATCGTGCTGACCGGAGGGGGCGCCACCAGTGCCGCCTGGCGCCAGATGGTGGCCGACGTCTTCGGATTGCCGGTGGAGGTTCCGCGCGAAGCCGAGGGCGCGGCCTTCGGTGCCGCACTGCAGGCCCTGTGGGCGCTCTCGCACGCGAAGGGCGAGGGAAATCCCCTGTCCGAACTCGTCGAGGCGCACGTCACCAAAGACGAGGCGCTGACCTGCACGCCAGAGGTCGAGCGTGTGGAGGCCTACCGCGAGCCCTATCGGCGCTACCTCGAACACCTGGCCGCCGTGAAGCATATCTACGCTGCATGACGAGCTCTCCGATCCGCAATACAAAACAGATGGGAACCCCCATGAGTATTCAACACTTCGTCGGCGACAAAGAGCACTTCCCCGGCATAAGCCGCATTCCGTTCGAGGGCCGCGACTCGGACAACCCGCTGGCCTTCAAGGTCTACGACGCGGAGAAGCGCATCGGCGACAAGACCATGGCCGAGCACCTGCGTTTCGCGGTGTGCTACTGGCATAGCTTCTGCAACGCCGGCCATGACCCGTTCGGACCTGGCACGCGCGCGTACCCCTGGGATGCGGGCGCAGGCAGCGCGCTTCAGAAGGCCGAGGCCAAGGTCGATGCCGCGTTCGAGTTCTTCAGCAAGCTCGGCGTGCCTTATTACTGCTTCCACGATATCGATCTGGCGCCCGACGCCAGCGATGTCGGCGAGTACGAACGCAACCTCAAGCACATGGTCGCGCTGGCGAAGCAACGCCAGCAGGCGACCGGCGTGAAGCTGCTGTGGGGGACGGCGAACCTGTTCAGCCATCCGCGCTACATGAAC
>JACMKK010000128.1 GCA_014380115.1 Luteimonas sp.
CAAGGCGCGCGATGCGCTCGCCGAGGCCGGCGCGCTGCAAGGCCTGGCTGGCCACCGCCACGACGCGCGCTGGGCGGTCGCGGGGATCGAACAGCAACGGCCATTGTTTTCCGACAGCCCGCGCGAGGAGCCGATCGCGTTGCCGATGCCGAGCGCGGCCGAAGAAGTGATTTCGGATTACCGCTCACTGGGCTTCACGCTCGGCGTGCATCCCTTGTCGCTGTTGCGCACGCGCCTGCGCTCGCAGCGCTGCCTGGCTTCGAGCGAAGTGCGCGACATGCGCCACGGCGCATCCGTGCGTACCGCGGGCCTGGTCACGCAACGCCAGCGCCCGCAGACCGCCAGCGGCACGATCTTCGTCACGATCGAGGACGAGCACGGCATGGTCAACGTGATCGTCTGGCCGCACCTGGCCGAGCGCCAGCGCATGCAGCTGCTCGGATCACGGCTGCTCGCGGTCAACGGCCGTTGGGAGAAGGTCGATGGCGTCGAGCACCTGATCGCGAAAAACCTGCAGGACCTGAGCGGACTGCTCGGTGGACTCGACATTCAATCGCGCGATTTTCACTGATTTACGCCGGTTGTCTGGCCGCTATCGCTACTGCGATTGGCAGCGCCTGCGAGGCCGCAAGTCGGAACGAAGCTGCGCTGATGCATTTTCCGAACGCCAATCATTCCAGTCGAACCCGCTTCGCGGGTCAACGTTAGGCATCTCCGACTTACAGGGTGCAGAATCATTCGGGAAATCCGCTTTCGACGAAACGCGAATACTCGAAGCACTGCCGACCAATGGCAGGCGCGATGCCCTGTTCAGTGTTTGATCGCGCCCCACAGCGGCGGATTTCACGCAACCGCTGCGCGCTTTTTGCTAATTGACCGGGGGCTGATCCACCGGATTGTGACAAGGGGCCGGTGCATCGCTCTCCCGCCTCCAGGAGCCGGACATGCAAGAGCACGACGAGGGCCTCAAGTTGACTCGGCGCGAGGTGCTGATCGGAGGGGCCACGTCCATGGCCGCGGCGGTCGCGCCCAGCATCACTGCGCTGGCCGCGGAAGTCGCGGCCACGCCCACGCCGCGGGCGCCGGTGACCACTAAGGTTTCGATGCAGGTCAACGGCGAGGCGCATCAACTCGAACTCGACACGCGCACCACCCTGCTCGACGCGCTGCGCGAACACCTGCATCTGACGGGCACCAAGAAGGGCTGCGACCACGGCCAGTGCGGCGCGTGCACCGTGATCGCCGATGGTCGCCGGATCAACGCCTGCCTGAGCCTGGCGGTGATGCACGAGGGTGACCACATCACCACCATCGAAGGTCTCGGCACGCCGGCGCGCATGCATCCGCTGCAGAAGGCCTTCATCAAGCATGATGGCTACCAGTGCGGCTACTGCACGCCGGGCCAGATCTGTTCGGCGGTCGCGGTGCTCGAAGAAATCCGCGACGGCATCCCCAGCCATGTCACGGCGGATCTCGCTGCGCGGCCACGTGTCACGAACGAAGAACTGCGCGAGCGCATGAGCGGCAACATCTGCCGCTGCGGCGCGTATTCCAACATCATCGATGCGATCAACGATGTAGCGGGAGGTCGGACATGAAAGCCTTCAGCTACGAGCGAATGCAAACGCCAGCCGACGCCGCAGCAGCGGCCGCGCGTACGCCCGGCGCAAAGTTCATCGCCGGCGGCACCAACCTGCTCGACCTCATGAAACTCGAAATCGAAACCCCGACGCACCTGCTCGACGTCAACGGCTTGGACCTCGATCGCATGGAAGAGACCGACGACGGCGGGCTGCGCATCGGAGCCCTCGTGCGCAACACCGACCTCGCCGCCGACCGTCGCGTGCGACGCGATTACGCGGTCCTCTCGCGCGCCCTGCTCGCCGGCGCATCGGGACAACTGCGCAACAAGGCGACCACCGCCGGGAATCTACTGCAGCGCACACGCTGTCCCTACTTCTACGACACCGACCAGCCGTGCAACAAGCGCCATCCGGGCAGCGGCTGCGCGGCGATCGGCGGGTTCAACCGGCAGCATGCCGTCATCGGCGCAAGCGACAAGTGCATCGCGACGCATCCCAGCGACATGGCCGTGGCGATGCGCGCGCTCGATGCCGTGGTCGAGACCGTGCAGCCGGATGGCACTACGCGCAGCATCCCGATCGCCGACCTGCATCGCCTGCCCGGCGATACGCCGCAGGACGAGACGACGCTGGTGGCCGGCGAACTGATCACGAACGTCGTGCTGCCTAAGCCGCTCGGCGGCCAGCATTTCTATCGCAAGGTGCGCGATCGCGCGTCGTACGCGTTCGCGCTGGTCTCGGTGGCCGCGGTCGTGCAGCGCGACGGCAGCGGCCGCATCGCGCTGGGCGGTGTTGCGCATAAGCCGTGGCGCGTCGAGGCGGCCGAGGCGGAACTGCCCGGCGGTGCGAAAGCAGTAACGACACGCCTGCTCGCAGGCGCGAAGACGACGCACGAGAATGCCTTCAAGCTGCCGCTGGTCGAGCGCACCATCGCCGCGGTGTTGGTGGACGCGGGAGCAAGAGCATGAAATTCGACACGCCGGCCACGACCAATCCCATCGACCAAGGCAAGGTGATCGGCAAGCCGACCGATCGCATCGATGGCCCGCTCAAGACCACCGGCACGGCGCCCTATGCCTACGAACGGCACGACGTGGTGCCGAACCAGGCTTACGGATACATCGTGGGAGCCGGCATCGCCAAAGGCCGGATCGCGTTGCTCGACGACAGGGCCGCGCGCGCCGCACCGGGCGTGATCGCGGTGGTCACGGCCAAGAACGCCGGCCCACTCGCAAAAGGCAAATTCAACACCGCAAAGCTCCTTGGCGGCCCGGACATCCAGCATTACCACCAGGCGATCGCGCTCGTCGTCGCGGAGACGTTCGAACAGGCCCGCGCCGCGGCGCATCTGGTGCGCGTCGACTACAAGCGCAGCAAGGGCGCCTGGGACCTCGCGCAGGCGAAGGATTCGGCCACCATGCCTACAACAGGCGAGGCCGACAAAGACACCGCCACCGGCGACTTCGCCAAGGGCTTCAAGGACGCCCCGGTCCAGCTCGACGCCACCTATACGACGCCCGACCAGTCGCACGCGATGATGGAACCGCACGCGTCGATCGCCGCCTGGGACGGCGACAAGCTCACGGTGTGGACGTCGAACCAGATGATCGACTGGGGCGTGACGGACCTGGCCAAGACGCTCGGCATCCCGAAGCAAAACGTGCGGATGGTGTCGCCGTACATCGGCGGCGGCTTCGGCGGCAAGCTGTGGCTGCGCGCCGATGTGGTGCTCGCGGCGCTCGGCGCGAAGGCTGCGCGCCGGCCGGTGAAAGTCGCGCTGGCGCGGCCGTTGATGATCAACAACACGACGCACCGGCCGGCGACGATCCAGCGCGTTCGCATCGGCGCAACCAAAGACGGTGCGATCACCGCGATCGGCCACGAAAGCTGGTCGGGCGACCTGCCCGGCGGCGCGCCCGAGGTCGCGGTGCAGCAGACGCGCCTGCTCTACGCCGGCCCCAATCGCATCACGAAGATGCGGCTGGCGGTGCTCGACCTTCCCGAAGGCAACGCGATGCGCGCGCCCGGCGAAGCGCCCGGCTTGATGGCGCTGGAAGTCGCCATGGACGAAATGGCCGAGAAACTCGCCATGGACCCCGTCGAGTTCCGTATCCGCAACGACACGCAGGTCGATCCTGAGAAACCCGAGCGTCCATTCTCGCAGCGACGCCTGAACGAGTGCCTGCGCACCGGCGCCGAGCGCTTCGGTTGGAACAAGCGTCCCGCGGCGCCGGGCAAGACGCGCGACGGACGCTGGTTGGTCGGCATGGGCGTGGCGTCGGCGTTCCGCAACAACCTGCTGACGAAGTCCGCCGCGCGCGTGCGCCTGGACGACAAGGGCATCGTCACGGTCGAAACCGACATGACCGACATCGGCACGGGCACGTACACGATCATCGGCCAGACCGCGGCCGAGATGATGGGCGTTCCGCTGGACCGCGTGGTCGTTCGGTTAGGCGATTCGGCGTTTCCGATCTCTGCGGGTTCGGGCGGTCAGTGGGGCGCAAACAATTCGACATCGGGCGTCTATGCCGCCTGCGTCAAGCTCAGAGAGGCCGTGGCGAAGAAGCTCGGCTTCGATCCGTTGCAAACCGAGTTCGCGGATGGACGCGTCCGCTTCGATGGCCGCAGCAAGTCGCTGGCGGAGGCGGCGGGCGACGCGGGCTTGGTCGCCGAGGACGCGATCGAGTACGGCGACCTCGACAAGAAGTACCAGCAGTCGACATTCGGCGCGCATTTCGTCGAAGTCGGCGTCGATGTCGCGACCGCCGAGATCCGCATCCGCCGCATGCTCGCGGTGTGCGCCGCCGGCCGCATCCTCAATCCGAAGGCGGCGCGCAGCCAGGTCATCGGCGCCATGACGATGGGCGCGGGGGCAGCGCTGATGGAGGAACTCGCAATCGACAAGCGCTTCGGCTTCTTCGTCAACCACGACCTAGCCGGTTACGAAGTGCCGGTGCACGCCGATATTCCGCACCAGGAAGTCATCTTTCTCGACGAAACCGATCCGATCTCGTCGCCGATGAAGGCCAAGGGCGTGGGCGAGCTCGGCATCTGCGGCGTCGCCGCGGCCGTCGCCAACGCGATCTACAACGCGACCGGCGTGCGCGTGCGCAACTACCCGATCACGCTGGACAAGCTGCTGGATCGTCTGCCGACCGTCTCGTGAACGTGCACATGCCTGTCGTTGGGTGCTCATGGTGGCGCACCCACACGAGCGCATTGGTGCTACTCGATGCCGACGACCGCACTCTTGCCCGCACCGAGAAAATAGGCAGCGTGATCGAACCCGATTTCATTGCCGCCGTGCATCACGCAACGATGGGCAAGGTCCAGGTCGTCGCACGGTAATCTGTCGGTCCAAGAGCCGTCCAACAGGTTTCCATGCGACTCGTGAAAACCTCATCGTCGATCGACGGCAACACCGAGGATTCCGATTGAGCCAGTAGGGCCCTTGATTGCTATTGCGCCTTCGTCTGTACGCATACCGAGTGCCCCAGACTCGCCGAACCCTGCAGTACGCTACCGTCGTCCATCCTCATGGGCTGATCGAGCGCAATAAAGTCTTCATCGCCACCATGAATTGCCTGCACTCCGAGGCCCAGGTGTTCCGCCCAAGCCGCGATGGCGTCGCGGCCAATGAATTCGTTGAGTACCTTGTCCGGATTGGGGTCGTTCAACGTGACGTCGAAAACGGCCCAATGCGCGGGCACTGCGAATTCCAGGAACGAGAAAATGATCCTGCCGTGCGGCTTGAGCACTCGTCTTGCTTCGGCCAGGTAACGATAGCTGTGCTCTTGCGTCAGGTGGGTCACCACTGAGAAGAACACCACGAAGTCTGCGGAGCCATCTGCTGCCGGAATGGTGAGGCCATCGACTTTTCGAAACTGCCAATCCGGCCGTTTGCAAAGAGCTTCTGCGTACGTCAGCAGATCCGGCACGATATCCATGCCGAGGTAATCGCTCTGCAGGTGGTCCTTCAACTGAGCGGGCAGCCGTCCACTGACACAGCCCACGTCCACAACCGAGTGATGCGGCTCAAGACCGTATTGGCGCAAGAGGCGTACTCCAGCTGGCCGATGCCGTCGAAATTGCAACCGACGGCGCGCGACATGGCTTCATCTTCGGAATGTCGCTCCAGCAACCAGCTCATCTGCCGCCCGTAGGATCTTATGAATTTGGGAATTCGCGTGGTTCGACGATGACTTCGCAGCGCAAGCCGACAGAGAGAAGGAGAAAACCTGACCAGGTGGTGGCGGGCGCAGTCTGGCGCGAACCCTTCGCTGCCGCAAATTCCCGTTAACAAGGAAGTTAACAGGCAATTCCGACGGTTCTAGGCTTCCGCTATCGACTGGATTGGGTGAATCGCTCGGCAAGGAGGCGAGAAGCGCTCCTTCCCTGCCCCGCGTAACAGGGAAGGCATACAGGGAATAACACGCCGCCTTCAGGGTTTTTCAAATTCAGCCGCGCAGTGCCGTAGGGCTTTGTGGCTCCTGAAGCCGCTGTACGAAGCAAGGAAGTCGCAGATCAGGACAAGACGACTCAATTGATCACGTACTTGAATACGCCAGCCCCCGTCTTGCCGCGGATCACCAAGTGGCTCATGCGCATGCATGCAGCGTTGACCAAGTCGGGCTGACCCGCGGGCGGATTCGCTTCCGCCGGGTCACCTCCGGGGGCGATACAGCCAATATTCTCGGGGTCGATGACCGCGATGGCGTAGTCGTGCCCGTCGGTCAAATCAATGGTGGTGGCAGGGGATTCGTCTACCGGGCAGGTGCCCCAGTCGCTGTCGTACTGGTGGCTGATCGTTGCCACGAACTGCCACTGCGCGCCGGCGCTCAGATCCGCCTTCCACACGTGTACATCGCGGTGATTGGTATTGCACTGGAAGATTTCGACGGATTCAGCTTGCAGCACGCTTGGCTGAGGAGGTGGTGGATCAGGCGGCGCCGGTGGCGCTGCTCCGATCTCGACGTTCAACAACCCTGTCACCTGACCATCCGGATTGCGCACCTGCACCTGTGCGGTGTGGGGCGAATCAAAATGGTATCCCGGAACCGAAGCCCTCAGTTCCGTCACCGATAGGAAGGTGGTGGTCACGAGGCCCGCACCCTCGAACCACATCATGGCTCCCGGCCGGAAGTGCAGACCCTGCAAACCGAACGTTGTGGGGTTGCCGCTGGGCGACGATACCGATGACGGCGCCACGGACTCGAGCACGGGCTTGCGCAGGAACACGGGTCGGCCTTCGTTGCGCCCGTAGTGGCCGCAATGCCAGAAAGTGGCGTGGATGTGCTGCCCGACCACCAGCGGTTTGACCAATCCGAACGACACCTTGGTCTTTCCCGTCGTGCTGGACGGCGCATACCCGGCTGCCAGCCGATCGGTCCGATTCCAGATCTCGATATAGGCACCGGAGGTGACATCCAACACCGTCACCTGCGTGTCGCCATCGAACGGTTGTTCGATGTCGCCGATGCCGGGCACTGCTCCTAGCTTTACCGTCTTGCGGTCAGATTCGCGTTGGCCGCACACCTGGTGCTCGACGGCGATGTCGTGCCCGGCCATCAGGCTGGGTGCGACCGTGATCGTGGCGATGTTGCCGAAGCCAACGACTCTGGCGATCTCGCCAGTGACGCTGGATCGCACGACGATCGTACCGGCGAGCGGCCAGATGTTCTCCACCGTGATCGCGTTCTGGCATTGAAACAGCTCGCCGACGATGCGCAGTTTCGACACGGGTTGCGGCAGCGCGTTGGCCGTCCGCGGCTCCGACCACGCACTCCACCGGTCGCATTCTCCCTGGCGCACGCGCACGATCGCACCGGCTGGCATGGGTGGCGAGGGGAATGCCCCGAACAGCTGGGTGGCGATGCCGCGATACACGCGGGTCACGCCTTGATGGGTGACTTCAAACTCGAGGTCGGCTCCCGCCTTGAGACCGTCCACGCCAACGGTGGACGTGGTGGGGCAATCGATCTGGGCGAGCCGTGGCTGGCCCAATGCGGCGTGGGCGCCGACGATCGCCACGCTGCGTGCGGAGGTGGTGCGACATCCGAACTCCTGGCGGGCCTCGATCTTCTCGCCCTCCTTGAGTTTCACAGCAAGCGGTATCACCACCGTCGTGGCGTCGGACGGTCCCGACGTGGCCCACCAACCGCTGCCCGGACCTTCGAGGACGACTTCGGCGCCGGGAATGACGTTGCCAACCGTGACCGCACGCGAACACTCGGTATGCCCCTCGATGACCAGCGGTGCGGGAACTTCACCGAGCTCACCGCCGGGCGATTGCAACGGCTCGATCGGCGGCAAGTCGTTGTCGATCACCCATTCCGGCGCGCCGCCTGGTGGCGGAGGCGAAGGACAGATGCGCTGCCGGATCGTGAGCACTTTTCCAGGGTTTGGTAGCCAGCCCCCGCCCACCGTGCGCACATGGGCTACACCGTCGTTCGCCACACCAGTGGCGATCACCGATCCGGAGTGCAGCACCTCCACCCGCGTGCCCGGCCGCATTGCTCCGACGGTGAACCCACGAGAACACGAATACAGATGGGTCAGCACCTGCGGCGCATTGAACTTTCCCTCGCTGGTTTGCACTTCGATCGCATCAGGCTGCCATGGGCTCGCGCCGCTGCCGTCGTATTGGTAGGCGGTGATGAGGTCGCCGGCAGCAAGCGTTACTGATGGATCGAATGGCACGAGGCCGTTGCTGATCGGCGCGATGGCCTTGCCGACATCCGTGGTCTGCCCGTCGCGCGTGCGTAGCGCCACTACCGTGGCGCCGGGGATGGCGAAATCGAACCGAACGAAGCGGCTGCATTCCGAAAGCGGACCGAACAAGCGAGGCGGCAGCAGTTCCATCAGGACCTACCATTCTGGGCACCGAAGAAATCGTCTGGAGTGTAGATGCTGGATAAGGTGGCTCAAAAGGCCTTCGGAACCTTTTCCGACGAGTGGGAGATCATCGCCGGGTGCGGCTAGGGCATCGAAGAATTCGATGCGATGCTCACCGGCGGGCAAGGCGACTAGGTCCACCTCATAAGCTCCTCGCTAGCTTCCTTGAGAAGGCGCGCAACGGGCTAGACGCGACTGCACGCCAAGTTGTCAATCAGCACCAGGGTGCCCTCAATTACCCACATCCCTTGACGCAAAGTGGCGAAATGGCATCCCTTTGATCTCAGTCTGCAGCCCGCAAAGTGCCAATCATCACCTGGAGAACATGCAACAACTGTTCTGCTTCGTCGACCGAGAGTTCCGCAGGATCCCCGTGTTTGTCGATCGCTTTGATGCAAATCGACTGTTCCTGCTCAACCCATATCTTCAAGTCACCAATTCTGTTGATTTCAGTCAATGTCACTCTCCAGTAGTAGGGAAATGCTTTTCGCCGTCTGGGTCTAAGTGTCCTCCGTTGGGCGAACGGGTTTGAGGCCGCCTTCACTAAGCTTGGCCGTTACTCCCCTGCCTTGTCGTTGGCTCCTTCGCGAGCTAGAGCCGATCCCTTACCGATTCTTAGTCATTGCTGGTCTGAACGGAGATTGGACGTGTCAGTGAAAGCGGACCGGGTCTTCATTTCCATTGGCGTCTCAAAGCCCGGGGGCGATCTGGAGGAACTGCCCGGGGCCATCAAGGCCGCGGAAAGAATGGCGGCCTGGGCAACTGCGCAGGGTTATGCGACCGTCCTGATCCATGACCGGAAGTACCAGGAAGTCACCGTCGATCTGCTGCGCAAAGAGATCGCCACTGCAATTAAGCAGATTGTCGACGAGACCGCGCTCAAGCGACTGGTGGTTTTCTTTGCTGGCCATGGCGCAGCGTTGGCGGTCGGGGACCAGTACTGGATTCTGACTCACTGGAAGAAGCGTCCGACCGAAGCCATCAAGGTGTCCTCGCTCCAGCGCATGCTGGAGTACTACGGACCCAAGCAGGTCGCCATCATTGGCGACGCATGCCAGGAATTCTCTGCCAAGTTCATCGATATCGTCGGCAGCCCGGTGCTCGACATGCCGGAACCGGAAGAGGAACAACGTCCGTACGAACTGGATCAGTTCTTCGCGGTCGATGCTGGAAAACAGGCCTTCATGATCAAGGCCACCGGTGGCCAGGAAGACTTCTGCCTGTTCACCGAAGTGCTGCTCGACGCGCTGGAGGGCGATGCGCCGCAGGCTTCGTTCGAGCAGATCGATGGGGACAGGTTCGTCACCAGCCAGTCGCTCGCCCTCTATCTGGACGGCAACGTCGCACAGGAAGCTGGGAAGTACGGCGTGCGAATGAACCCGCGTCCCAAGCCGGGCTTCTATACCGATCGCATCTACCTGAAGTTGCCGCCACCGGCAACGGCAAGCCCGCCTGCACCGGCGATCGATTTTAGCGTCGAGGAGGTCTCATTCGGCTCCGGCGACACCGCGTCATATCCTTCCGCCGGTGGCGGAATCGCGGGCGAGCAGCAAGACACCGGAGGCGCGCCCATCGCCCGCTCCGTCGAAAAGATCCGGCTGACCCTGCCGAGCTCGCCCAAGTCCGAGTTGGCTGCGCAGACCCAGGCCATCCTCCAAACGCGCGAGACGCAGCGCCAGACCTTCGCTGACGCAGTCGGCCACGCCACGGTGCGCGACCATTTCGAGACCGGTTGCGGCATCTGCATCAGCGGTGCCGAGATCGCCAAGGTCGAAGCCTCGCTCGGCGAAGTCTCCCCCGTGGACGGACAGCCGAACTGGTTCCGCATCCGGCTGGAGGACGAGAGCAACCCCTTGGGATGGAGCGATACGCTGGTCACGCTGGCAAACGGGCGCGTCTGTTCGGCTTGCGTGATCCAGGGCTTCATCGCTGGATTGCACATTCTGGACGACACATCGCTCAGTCTGCTCCACCGTCCCATCGGAGCGGCCGAATACGAAGGCCAGATCGCCATCGACCTTCTGGCACGGGCACATGCGGGCCTGCTGAGCCAGGACGAGATCATCAACGCGGCGGCATTCCTCCGGTATGGCAAGCACCGGATCATCACACTGGGCTGCATCGCGGCGCAGTTCTACGACACCATTCGCGATGTCGACAGCCTGCGTTCGATGGCAAGCTTCTATGCTCAGCACCAGCAGCCGGTTCCGCTCGATATCGTGCTGTATGGCGGCGGCCGCATCGTCGAATCGGAAGGTCGTTTGTACGCCGACATCCCCGCGGTGCCCACCCGCGAGCCGCGTACGCCGGAAGAGCAGAGGCAACGCTTTACGTTCGACGCTACGCCCGGATTCGAGCGGCATCCGATCGCAGGGCGAATCCCATGGATGCGCCATGCATGGGGGGCGATCCTGACCGCGAAGTGCGACAAGACCGCAGAGCCTTGGCGAAAGCAGGCGATGGCGGCGATGGCCCATTTGGCGCCTGGCACATTCACCAATGTCGTGCCTGACGGGCGACAAACACTCGTCAAACTGGCTGGCGTAAAAGTCATGAAGCGGAAGGCTCAACAGCTCCTATCCATGTAGCTAGACGACGGAGTAGAGAACCATGCGCATGATCCTCATCCACGGTATCAACCAGGAAGGGAAGAACGCCCAGAAGATCCATGACGAGTGGTTGAATGTTTTGCGCGCCACATATGCCAAGCACGGCCCGGATCCCCTGGGCAAGCTGTCGCGCATCGATGCGGCGTTCTATGGCGACACGCTGGAGCAACTCAGCTCGGCCAAAGTGACCAGCCAGACCATCGCGCTGGGTGCTGAGGAAGCGCCAGACGATTTCGACGAGTTTGCAGTCGATGCGTTGAAGGAAATGGCGCTGCGCATAGGGGCCACCGAGGCGCAGATCCAAGACGAGGTTGCGACCACGGTAGTCGCTCAAGGCGCCGGCATACACAAAAAGTGGGTCAAAGCGATCGCGCGTGTCATCGAGAGCGTTTCTCCCCTCCGTGGAACATTGGCCCTGCGCGTACTGGGGCAAGCGCATGCTTACATCCGAAACCAACATGTCCACGATGAAGTGAACAAGTTGGTGCGACCTCTGTTCGAGGACGACGAGCCGGCAATCGTGGTATCGCATTCGCTGGGCACAATCGTGGCGTATTCGATGTTGCGGGAATTCGCCCGCAACGGGCGCCCCCGCCAGTCGCCGCTCCTGATGACCCTGGGCTCGCCACTGGGCATCGATAGCGTTCGCAAGGGTTTCCCGAAGCCCCGGACCCGACCAGACAACGTACAACGCTGGGTCAACTGTGCCGATCCGGAGGACTTCGTTGCGCTGCGTGCCGAACTGACCCAGGCCAATTTCGGCTCAGGCATCGACAAGAACTATCCGGACTTCGAGAACGGCCACGATAACCCGCACTCCATCTCTGGTTACCTGAGTGATTCGCGCGTAGCCAGAGAGATTGCTGAGGCGATCGAATGAGGGAAAGCAGACAACCCGCCTGAAAGACGGGATGTATCCAGGAAGATGCTGTTGGTGGAGCATTTCGGTATCCGCTTCTGGCCGCTTGCGGAAATTCAAGTTGGCTGTCGTCTCGGCGAAGGCACTCTGGGTTGCGCAATCACGGCCGTTGGATGCAATCGAAAACAGCCAAAAGGGCCGAGAAAAATATTCTCGTTGCCAACCGGTACCCGCGCGATGGCGACGGTCCATCCGTCGTGGATTCTGCGACAAGCAAACCCCACTGAACGCGAGAGTGCGTATCGACTGCTGTTGCGAGACTTGCACTTGGCATGCATCGAAGGGTTGCGTCGAGGCGTTTCCTACCGAAAGCGTGAAGGTGGTGCTGAAACAACTGCGGCTCCTCATGCTTTCGGCCATCTTTCACCCGCTCGAGTAGCGTCACTTGTTGGATCACTCCGCGTCTCCTTTCATCCGACCTTCGCCTTGGTGAGCCGAGCCAGGCTCGATGAGCACGAATCCTCCTTCGACGCCGACCGCGAAGCGTTCGCCTTCTCGAATGGCGGTACTTGCCCCCCTGTTTTTAAGGAGCTTGAACCAGTACGGCTACTTCCGTACAAAATCCAGCACGGCGCGAAGAACGGCGGGTTCCCGCCGAGGGTCATACAACCCAACGAGTGGCGTACTATGCGTCCCCTTTGGCAGCAGCTTGAGCTCCACACCGACGCCATGGACCCGTAGCTTCTCGGCAAGCTCGATGCTGTCCTTGGTTTCAACAACGCGGTCCCGAACGCCGTGGACTAGGAGAAACGGCGGCTCGTCGCCATCGACGAAGTTGAGCGGTTGGGCATCAGGCCAGCCTTCGCTCGCTCCGAACACGTCCTGCAACCGGCCGCTCACCACGAAGTCGTATGGACCCGAGAGTCCAACGACGCCGGCCAGGCCAGTGGTCTTCACGTCGTAGCGCTGCAAATAACGTGAATCCGTCGCCAGCAGGGCTGCGATATGCGCCCCGGCTGAGTGCCCAGCCAGGAAGAGCCTCTGTGGATCACCACCCCATTTCGCCGCGTCGTCGCGCACGCGGCGGACTGCCCGGGCTGCGTCATCGACGAACTTTGGAAACACAGCGCGAGGATAGGTCCGGTAGTCCGCGATGAAGACCAGCACGCCGTTTTCCGCGAGGCGCCGCCCAATGAAGCGGTATTGGGACTTCTCACCGCGCTGCCATGCGCCGCCATAGAAGAACACGACGACAGGCGCCTTGCGGCCCGCCGTGAGTGCGGGTTTGTAAACATCCATCGCCAGGCCGATGTCCGGCGCGAACACGATAGATGCTTCTGGGGGAGCAAGCCCTCGGTTCGCCAAGCGAAAGATGGCGGTTTCACATCCAGTCGTAACCAGCGTCGAGCCCAGCAACGAAGTGACAACAAGCAGACGCAAGCAACGCATGGCAATCCTTTGGTCAATGTTCTTCGCCGAGGTTCGGCGTCGAGTGGACGCCGAAAGTACGAGCAGAGCGCAGATATAGATGCGTTCTGCGCATCTTTGAACACCCACGGACCGTATGGTGGTCATGAACACAGTCGTCTGCCCTTTATGAGTCGGTCTCGACAGCCTTCAAGGCAACCGGAGAGCTCTGCCCGGCAAACTTGGGTGCTGCTGTTTTTGGGCTTCCTGTTGTCTTCGCCGACCTTGAGGGCCTCCGACCGCTATCAGGGGGTTGCCCACACCTTGAAGGGTGGTGCACTGGCGTATCGTGAAACGCATTGGCGGTACCAGGTGCGTGGAGTGCCTACTCGACTGGTCGTCTATTACTGTCCCAGCGGTGCCGCTTTCGCGCGAAAGCAGGTCGTCGACAGCCCAAGTGCTGTTGCCCCCAACTTCATGTTTGTCGATGGCCGGGATGGATACGAAGAAGGCGTGCGGACCAAGGCTGGCGGTCGCGAAGTGTATTCACGCGAGCAGGGGGATTTGAGAAGGCAGCCGCGCACGATCAAGATCGGGTCCGATGCCGTCATCGACGCCGGATTCGATGCGCTCGTTCGGCAGCGATGGGACGAATTGCTGGCGGGTAAGAAGGTCTCCGCCGCGTTCCTTCTGCCTAGCCGCCAGGACTTCATTCCCGTGGCAATCCGCGAGCAGTCACCCGACCGCATACACGGCGTCATGCGTCTGCACATGCGATTGGACACCTGGTTCGGTTTTGCCGCACCCGATACCGAGCTTGTCTACCGCCTCAGCGATCGATGGCTGTTGAGCTTCCAGGGGATTGCTTCGGTCCGGGACGACAGTGGCCGACATCAGGCTGTGCGTATCGAATTTCCCGACCGCTTACGAGCGAATAACGTGGGTCAACGGGAAATCAACGCCGCCAAAGCCGCTCCGCTGGCTGCCAGTTGCAAGGGCTGACGCTGTGATCCAGGTCGCGAGAGTGCAACATTTCACGCTGCCATGCCGCGGTCGAACGGCAGGATCGTGGTTCCGCCGAAGCTGGGCATGGCATAAGCTCGACGCCCAGCGATGGAAAAGCCCAAACCAGCGTGAGGCGCGAGGCCGTCGAGGAACCGGGATGACCGAAGCAAGCGTGCTGGACCGCGAGGGGCTAACGGAGCAAGTCGACGCCCTGCTCAAGCAGGTCGCCGGCGGCGATCGCAAGGCGTTCGATGCGCTTTACCGCGCCACCTCCAGTGCTCTGATGGGCGTATGCATGCGCGTCCTCGCGGATCGAACAGAAGCCGAAGAAGTACTGCAGGACGTCTTCGTCACGGTGTGGGGGAAAGCTGCACAGTTCGATCGTCAGCGGTCGCGGGCAATGACGTGGCTGGGTTCGATTGCCCGGAACCGAGCCATCGACCGCCTGCGCGGCTTGCCGGCGACCGCGCCACGCGCCGGCAGCGAACTGATTGATCTGGCGCAGGATCCCGCACCCTCGCCCGCAGCCCAAGCCGAAAGTGCCGGCGAGCGCGTGAGACTCGACGAATGTCTTGAGCAATTGGAGCCGCAACGTCGGAGCCTGATTCGCACGGCCTTCTTCGAAGGCGCGACCTACGAGGAGTTGGCCGTCCGGTCGGGATCGCCGTTGGGATCAGTGAAGAGCTGGATTCGACGTAGCCTGCTGCAATTGCGGACGTGCCTTGAACGATGAACACGACCCACCCACACCCGCCCGACGAATCGGACCCGGTGCCGCCGAGCGATGACTTGCGCGCGGCCGAATACGTCCTCGGCGTTCTGAATGCCGAAGATCGCCGACAGGCTCAGGCCCGGATCCTCTCCGACGCGGATTTCGCCGTATTGGTGCAGGCATGGGAAGAGCGGTTCGCGCCTTGGCTGCTGCGCGCGCAACCAGTCGCTGCCTCCGCCCACGTCTGGCCGCGAATACGTACCGAATTAGGTTGGGCCGCGGTGGAAGGATCTCGCCCCGGAGTCTGGAACAGCGCGGCATTCTGGCGCGCGACGACGGCGCTTGCCGTCGCGGCGAGTGTCGCTGCGATCGTGATCGGATTGCGTGCACCTGCTCCGCAACCCCTACCGCCACCGGTCGTGGTGCAGCCCGCACCCGCAGGCGAGGAGACCGCCGCGCGGCCGGTCACAGTATTGGCACGCGACGACGGCAGTACCGGATGGATCGCTTCCATCGATCCGTCAAGAAACAAGGTCCTCATGGTGCCCGTACCTAGGCCGGCAGAGGCCAGCGGCCTCGTGCACGAACTTTGGATCATTCCCGCTGGCCTGAATCCCATCTCGCTAGGCTTCGTGTCCAATGACAAGGCCCATACGATCGCCGTGCCGGCAGCGCTGCGACGTTCGCTAGTCATCGGCGCAACACTGGCCATTACGCTGGAGCCGCAGGCGGGCATGCCGCATGCAGCCCCGACCGGTCCGATCGTAGCGAAGGGTGGCATCCAGCTAATCTAGGTTCTGCTGCATCCGCCAGCTGCTGGCGCCCGTATACCCGGCATGTCCACCACGGAATGCCGCATGCCCCGGGAATCCCAGTTCGTCGCCGACGTGGGCACGGGCGCAGCGTCACGTCCGGCTGAAGAAGGCAACTGGCGTTCTCGTCTCGCACGCACGGCAAGACGCTGGATCGACACACAGCAACCACCCGCCGTAGCAGAAGACAGCGATGTCCTCGACCGCATCGACTGGTTGCGTGCCTCGCCTTTTGTCGCGATGCATCTGGCCTGCTTCGCCGTGCTTTGGGTGGGCGTTTCGCCGGTGGCGATTGCGGTGGCGCTGGCCCTGTATGCGATTCGCATGTTCGCGCTAACCGGCTTCTATCACCGTTACTTTTCCCATCGCACGTTTCGCACGTCGCGCACCGTGCAGTTCATCTTCGCGGTGATAGGTGCGTCATGCGTGCAGCGTGGGCCGCTGTGGTGGGCCGCGCATCATCGCAACCATCATCGCCACACCGAGACCGCACTCGATCCTCATTCCCCGACCGTGCATGGCTTCCTCTGGAGTCACGTCGGCTGGTTCCTGACCCCGCACGGCTTCCGCACCGACTCCGGCCGGGTTCCCGATCTGGCCAAGTATCCCGAACTGCGCTGGCTCGATCGCTATGACACGCTGATTCCCGTCTTGCTCGCGGTGGCCCTGTATGGGTTCGGCGCACTGTTGAAGCAGATAGCGCCGCAACTGGGAACTAGCGGCGGTCAGATGCTGGTCTGGGGCTTCTTCGTGTCGACCACGGTCCTGTTCCATGCCACCGTCACGATCAACTCTCTGGCGCATCGCTACGGCACGCGCCGGTTCGACACCCACGACGACAGTCGCAACAACTTCTGGCTCGCCCTCATCACGTTCGGTGAGGGCTGGCACAACAACCATCATTTCTTCCCCGGGACCGTGCGGCAGGGATTCCGTTGGTGGGAAATCGACTTGACCTGGTATGGGCTGCGCCTGATGTCCGCGCTGGGGCTAGTGCGCGATCTCAAGCCGATCCCCGAGTGGGTCGTCGCCAAGGTACGGGGCTGAACCGTGCGTATCGCCGTCGTCGGATCAGGGATCGCTGGCCTGGCATCGGCGTGGCTGCTGTCGCGTATTCATGACGTGGTGTTGTTCGAGGCGAACGGCTACCTGGGTGGTCATACCCATACCCACGACATCAAGCTATTCGATCGCAGCTACCGGGTTGACAGCGGCTTCATCGTCCACAACCCACAGCATTACCCGCTGCTGACGCGCTTGTTCGAAGAACTGGGCGTGGCCTCACAACCGACCACGATGAGTTTTTCGGTTCGCAACGAGGCTAGCGGCCTCGAGTACAACGCGACGACGCTCGACACGCTGTTCTGCCAGCGGCGCAACCTGGCCTCACCGCGCTTTCTCGGCATGGTGCGCGACCTGTTCCGCTTCTACCGCCAAGCACCCGCACTGCTTGAACTCGATGACGAAGGCCCCACCCTGGGCGACTATCTCGCTCAACATCGTTACGGCGATGCCTTCCGCGATGAACATCTGGTGCCGATGGCCTCGGCGCTGTGGTCCTCGCCCTCGGCGAAGATCCTCTCGTTCCCGGCTCGCTACCTCGCGCAGTTCATGGCCAACCACCAGATGCTGCAGGTCAGCGATCGTTCGCAGTGGCGCGTCGTGTGTAATGGGTCCGTCAGTTACATCGAGGCGCTTCGCGCGCGCTGGCACCTGACTGAGAGGCTGGGTTGCGCAGTGCATTCAGTCCGACGCCACCCTGAAGGGGTTGAGGTGCAAACCGCCAGTGGCGTCGAGCGCTTCGACCAGGTCGTTCTGGCCTGCCATAGTGATGAGGCGCTCGCCCTGTTGTCGGATGCGAGTGAGCGCGAGTGTGACGTGCTCGGTGCCATTCAATACCAGGACAACGATGCCGTCCTGCATACGGATGCGTCGTTGCTGCCGACACAACGCAAGGCGTGGGCAGCATGGAATGCGCTCATTCCACGGCAGCGCGAAGACGCCTGCACCGTCAGCTACTGTATGAATCTGCTACAGGGCATCGCATCACCGGAACCATTCATCGTCACGCTCAACGGAGGCGAGGCGATCCAATCGGACAAGGTGCTGCGCCGCATGCGCTATCAGCATCCGGTTTACGACCATGCTTCCGTCGCGGCGCAGTCCCGCAAGGCCGAGATCCAAGGCCAGCAGCGCACGTGGTTTGCGGGCGCGTATTGGGGCTGGGGTTTCCATGAGGACGGCATGTGCAGCGCCGTCGAGGTTGCGTGCGCACTTGGCGCGCGCTGGGGCGTGCAGTCCACCGATGAAACGTCGAGCCACGCCTCTATGGCGCACTCCGTGGAGCTGGCAGCATGAGCAATGCGCTGCTGGCGAGCGCTGTTTATGAGGGCACCGTGCGCCATCGTCGTCACGTGCCGCGGCCGCATGCATTCCAGTACCGCATGGCCCAGCTCTACCTGGATCTCGACGAAGTCGACCAGGTCTTTGATCGGCAATGGCTCTGGTCGAGCAAGCGTCGCAACATTGCCGAGTTTCGTCGCAGTGACTATCTCGGTGCGCCTGAGTTGTCGTTGGCCGAAGCCGTGCGCCGTCGTGTGGCGGCGGCCACCGGACAACGGCCGGAAGGGGCCATTCGGCTCCTCACACACCTGCGCTACTTCGGCTACGTCTTCAATCCCGTCAGCTTCTACTATTGCCACCGCTCCGACGGCGAGTTGACCTGCATCGTCGCCGAGATTACTAACACGCCGTGGAGCGAGCGGCACGCTTACGTGCTTGCGGTCGAAGATGCCCGAGCGCGCGGCCGTTCGCTGCACTGGTCTTTCGAGAAAGCGTTTCACGTCTCGCCGTTCATGGCGATGGAGCGCGGCTACGACTGGCGGTTCACGCCACCCGCGGACGACCTGCACGTCCACATGCGGGTAGTGCGCGCAGGTATTACCGAATTCGACGCTGACTTGGAGATGCAGCGGCGATCGCTGGACCGTGCCTCGCTAGCCCGCGTGTTATGGCGATACCCACTGATGACGGCGCAAGTCGTGGGCGCCATCCATTGGCAGGCCCTGCGGCTGTGGCTGAAAGGCAATCCCGTGCACGGGCATCCGAACCATTCAATCGATCCCATCCGAGATCCGCCATGAACGAACTCGTTAGCGCCCCGGCTGCGACCTCCCCCTTCGGTACGTTCGACCGCTTCTTGCGGCAGCGTTTGATCACGCAACTATCCGCACTGCGCGAAGGACAACTGTTAATCGAGGATGCCTGCGGCGCCGCACTGCTCGGAACGCCCGCAGACACGATGCTTGCCGCGCCGCTGCGACTGCGCATATACGGTCCCGGCTTCTATCGCGCGGTGGCCGCGAACGGCAGCGTCGGCGCGGGCGAGGCCTACATGGAAGGGTTTTGGGATTGCGACGACCTGGTAGGGCTGGTGCGCTTGCTAGCACGCAACCGCGACCTGCTCGATGGCATGGAGGGAGGCTTGGCGCAGCTCGGCAGGCTGGCGATGCGGGGCGTGCATGCCGTGCGCCGCAATACACGTGCTGGCAGCCGCCGCAACATTGCTGCGCATTACGACCTGGGCAATGAGTTCTTTGGCCTATTCCTGTCGCCGGACCTGATGTATTCCTCCGCGATCTGGTCCGGCGAGGACGACACGCTGACGCAAGCTTCGACCCGCAAGCTCGACCGCATCTGCCGCAAGCTTGCGCTGAAGCCAGAAGATCGTGTGGTCGAGATCGGCACCGGCTGGGGTGGCTTCGCCCTGCATGCTGCGCGCCACTACGGTTGCCACGTCACCACGACGACCATCTCCGGTGAGCAGCATGCGCTCGCAAAGCAGCGCATTGCCGAGGCCGGTATGCAGGATCGGGTGACATTGCTCCTGGAGGACTATCGCGACTTGCAAGGCCAATACGACAAGCTGGTCTCGATCGAAATGGTCGAGGCGATCGGGGCGAAGTATCTGGATACCTACTTTGGCCAACTAGGACGCCTACTCAAACCCGATGGAGTCGCCCTGGTGCAGGCCATCACCATCGAGGACCACCGCTACGAGCAGGCTTTGCGCTCGGTGGATTTCATTAAGCGCCACGTGTTTCCGGGCAGCTTCATTCCGTCGATCGCCGCGATGCTGGCCGCGAAGACACGCAGTAGCGACTTGGCCTTGACCCAGCTTGAGGACTTCGGTCACTCCTACGCACTCACGCTGCAGGCGTGGCGTCAGCGGTTCGCGTCGCGGCAGCCTGAAGTGCTGGCACAAGGGTACGACCAGCGCTTCATCCGCATGTGGCACTTCTACCTTTGCTATTGCGAAGGGGGCTTCCGCGAGCGCTCTATCGGCGTGGTGCAAATGCTCCTGGCAAAGCCCGGTCATCGCCTGGCCGACCGCGAGCTGCTGGCATGAAGTTGTGGACCAACGTGCTCGGCTATCAAATGGTGTGGTTCTGTGCCGTGATAGGCGCTGGGCTTGGATTGGCATGGCCGGGCGTCGCAGCAGCCACAGCGTTCGTCGCATGGCAACTTGCAATGTCTCCGCAACGCCTGGTCGAGGCGCGTTTGCTGGTCCTCGCGCTGGCGCTGGGCGCGATCGTGGATGGCATGCTCGCGTGGCGAGGTTGGGCCTCATACGCGGCGCCCTGGCCCTCGACATCGTTCTCCCCGATCTGGATCTTGGCCCTATGGGCCGCCTTCTCGCAGACTGTCACGCAGTCCCTCGGGATCCTGCAGCGCAATCTCATGTTGGCGCTGGTGTTCGGCGCGATCGGTGGACCGCTGGCCTATCTGGGTGCCTCGCGCGGGTTCGGCGCTGTGACCTTGTCGACCCCGGACTGGCCGAGCTTGGCGTGGCTCGCGTTTGGTTGGGGCATCGCGATGGTGTTGCTGTCACAAGCTGCGCGTCGCTGGAACACGGCAAGCCAGCACGAAGCGGTGCCCGTCGAGGTGTCGCGGTGAGCATCTTGGCAACCGTCGCCTGCCTTTGGATAGGTGCCGCTATCGCGATGACGCTGGGCTGGCTCTGGCAACGCCGCCACGGGAACGCAGGAATCGTCGACGTCATCTGGGCGTTTGGCGTCGGGGCGTCGGCCGTGTTCTACGCGGCGGTGGGTGACGGCGCCGTCTGGCCCCGTTGGACGCTCGCGCTGCTGGGTGGGGTATGGGGCGCCCGACTTGGGCTGCACCTTTGGCGCCGCGTACGGAGCGAGGAAGAAGACGGTCGCTATCGCAATCTGCGCGAGCACTGGCATGGCAGTCAGGGCAACTTCTACCTTTTCTTCCAGTTCCAAGCACTACTCATCGTGATGTTTTCGATGCCCTTCCTCGCAGTAGCACGGAACCGCATCGAAGGCCCTACACCTTGGCTCCTGGCCGGCGCGGTGGTCTGGATCATAAGCGTCCTCGGCGAGGCGGTCGCAGACCGGCAGCTGGCACGGTTCCGGGCCGATCCCGCCAATCGCGGCAAGACCTGTCGCGCAGGCCTATGGCGGTATTCGCGCCACCCGAATTACTTCTTCGAGTGGCTGCACTGGTTCGTCTACGTCGCGCTCGCCGCCGGATCACCCTGGTTCTGGCTGGCATTAGCCGGGCCCGTGGTGATGTACGTCTTCCTGCGCTGGGTCAGCGGCATTCCATACACCGAAGCGCAGGCGCTTCGTACGCGTGGTGAAGACTACCGCCAGTACCAGCGAACGACGCCGATGCTGTTTCCATGGTTCCCGAAATCCGCCTGAGCACATGTGCAATGAACGCTATGATCGAATCCGAACTTCCGCACGACCGCCCCGGCCCGGGGTTGCTCGGCTGGGCCGAACAGGGCCGCATTCCCGACGCGCTGCTGCGGACCGGCATTCGTCGATTGTGCGCCCAGCGCCTACGCGACGAGCAAACTGGTGGCCTAATAGAGCAGGCGCAACGGTTCCAGCAGCGCATTGACCTGTTACGCAAGAGCCCGATCGCCATTCACACCGATGCTGCGAATCTTCAGCATTACGAACTGCCAGCGGCGTTTTTTAAGCATTGCCTCGGCAAGCGCTTGAAGTATTCAGGGTGCTACTTCCGCACCGGCTCGGAGACGCTTAACCAGGCTGAGGACGCGATGCTGGAACTGTGCGCCGAACGCGCGCAGCTGGCAGATGGGCAAGACATCCTGGAGCTTGGCTGCGGCTGGGGCTCGCTCACGCTCTGGATGGCCGAGCGCTTTCCGAATGCCCGCATCACTGCAGTGTCCAATTCCAGCTCGCAACGCGAACACATCGAAGCGCATTGTCGCCGGCATGCGATTTTCAACGTAAGAGTGATCACCGAAGACGTCAACCGCCTGCAGCTGGATGCATCCCAGGTCGACCGCTGCGTGTCGATTGAGATGTTCGAGCATTTGCGCAACTACGACATTCTGTTGCGCAAGATCGCCGAATGGCTGCGGCCTGGAGGCAAGTTGTTCGTGCACATCTTCGCCCACAAGACGCTGATGTATCCCTTCGAAACCGAGGGGGAAGACAACTGGATGGGGCGACATTTCTTCACTGGCGGCTTGATGCCGGCATCCGACACCCTGCTGTGGTTCCAGCGTGATCTTCAGATTGAGCAACGCTGGCACGTCGACGGCACCCACTACCAGCGTACCGCTAACCACTGGTTAGAGCGGCAGGATAGCCAACGCACAGCTGTGATGCGCGTCTTGCAGGAGGCCTATGGCAAGCAGTCTGCAGCGCTCTGGTGCCAGCGCTGGCGCATGTTCTGGATGTCGTGCGCCGAAATGTTTGGTTATGCAAATGGCCAGGAGTGGCTGGTTGCACACTACCGCTTCAGCCGAAGCGCCTGAGACCACCAAGGTGACGCGCATGCTCACGATCCGAATGCTGCTGTTGTGCAATCTCGCCATGTTGGGTTCGGCTTGTGCGGCCGACAGCGAGAAACAGATTCCTCCAGTCGCACACGTCGACTTACCGCGGTTCATGGGGTACTGGTACGTCATCGCGCACATCCCATCGCGCGTCGAGCGCAATGCGTACAACGCGGTTGAGAGCTATGTGCTCGATCCGAAAGGGCGTGTGCAGACCACGTTCCGCTACCGTAATGGCAGTTTCAAGGCCTCTTTGAAGAAGATGCACCCGGTTGGCACTGTGCGTGCCGGCACGGGGAATGCGATCTGGGGCATGCAGTTCATATGGCCGATCAAGGCCGAGTACGTGATCGTCGCGGTAGACGAGGGTTATACCCAGACTATCGTCGGTCGCAGCGCAAGGGACTACGCCTGGATCATGGCTCGTACTCCCACCATTCCAGAGAATGACTATGAGCGCCATGTGACGCGCCTGCGCGATCTGGGCTATGACATCTCGAAGGTGCGCCGCGTGCCGCAGGCCTGGCCGGAGTGAGCGGCTAACGGCCGTGGAAACTTTCTTGTGTGCCGTGGCTGCATCCGAACCGCCCCCTGGTCCGTAGCTCGTACTGAGCCGCAATAGCTCAGACGCTGGGCCGCACCTCCAAAGTCCAGTTGGCGTCCATCACGCATCACTTCACAGGATATCGGTCATGAAACGAACCCTCCTTGCCGCCGCAATCACGTGCCTGATCGCCGGGCCTGCGGCGATGGCCTCCAGCCACCGCGAAGCCCCGCTCATCACCCAGACGCCCAAGCTCGATGCCACCGACTTCTACATGTTCCGCAGTTATGAAACCGGCCGTGCCGGCTTCGTCACCTTCATTGCCAACTATCAGCCCCTTCAGGAGCCGTACGGGGGACCGAACTACTTTCTGCTCGATCCGAAGGGCGTGTATTCGATCAACATCGACAACAACGGCGATGCGCTGGCGGACATCAGCTACGAGTTCCGTTTCACCAATATCTTCAAGAACCTCGCGATACCGGTCAACGGCACCAGCGTTGCCGTGCCGCTGAGCAATATCGGCCAGTTCGGGCCGCCCTTCCCGGCGAGCGTCGGCACACGCAATGTCGTGGAGTCCTACACGGTCACCGCAGTCAGAAGTGGTCAACCGGCCTCCTTGGCAACGCAGTTCAAGGGCGGCTCTACGACCTTCCTCAAGCCGTTTGACAATATCGGCAACAAATCGATTCCCGATTACGAGGGTTACGCCGATCGTCACATCAGTACGATCAGGCTGCCCGGCTGCTTTTACCCAGCCCGCGTATTCGCCGGGCAACGGAAGGACGGCTTCTCTGTCAATCTCGGCGAGATTTTCGATCTCATCAACACCAATCCGGTGGGTCCGCCCAACGGCGAGCGCAATCTGCTTGCCGGCTCTAACGTGACGACCATTGCGCTGGAAGTACCGATTTCCTGCCTGACCAAGGGCAGTCCGATCATCGGTGCGTGGACCACTGCGAGCGCTCCGGTCGATGGCCAGATGAAGCAAATGTCGCGCCTATCAGCTCCCTTGGTGAACGAGGTGGTCATTGGCCTTCCCGACAAGGACAAATTCAATCGGTCACAGCCCAAGGATGATGGTCAGTTTGCAACTTATGTCACCAATCCGACCCTGCCCGAGCTGATCCAGATCCTCTTCCCCGGCGTACAGGCGCCAAACACGTTCCCACGTACCGACCTGGTGGCGGCCTTCCTGACAGGCGTTCCGGGTCTCAATCAGCCTGCCAATGTGACGCCGTCCGAGATGATGCGGCTCAACACGGCGATCGCGCCTAAACCTGCCGCATCGCAGGCAACGCTGGGCGTCCTGTCTGGTGACACAGCGGGCTTCCCGAACGGTCGGCGGCCGGGGGACGACGTAGTGGATATCGAGTTGCGCGTCGCGATGGGCGTCCTGCTGACGGATGCCGAGGCGCCTTCACGCAATCTCCCTTACACCGACGGCGCAGCGGTCAAGGCAACAGATTTCCGCAATGCCTTCCCCTACCTCAACACCCCACTCCCGGGTTCTCCGAGCAACTGAGTCGCGAGGGAGCGCGCGTGTTCATTAAGTTGCCCGCGCCCGACGCAGCTAGCAAGGCTCGCCGGGCGCGCTTTTTTTGCCGGGAAGATTCACGTCGGCGGCTGCTCCTGCTTAGCTGCGTTGGGCTCTGCACAGCGGCCATGGCCGCGCGACCAGATTTCACCGTGCCCACCGATCCGGCAGTGGTGCTTGAGCGCCTGCCTGCAGGGTACGCATCTCTGATGCCGTCTGGCGCACCGCATAGCGACCTGATGGCCGAGGCCGAAAAGCTGCTGTCCGCGGCGGGCGCCACGGGCGATGCCCGCCTGGCGACTCGCGCCGAAACTCTACTGGCCGCAAGATCACCTGGCGAGCCAACGGATCGTGTCCTGCGGGCACGCGCGTTCGCCGCTCAGCACCGTCACGCGTTCACCGAGGCGGTCGGCATTCTCGACAAACTCATTGCCCGTTCCCCGCGCGACGGCGATGCGCGTTTGTCGCGCGCCCAGATCGAGACGCTTCGCGGTCACCTGAAACGCGCGCGCTCCGACTGTGCAGTCCTCGCACTGGGCGTCGATACCGGACGTGGTCTGCTGTGTGTCGCTGCACTCGCATTACGACAAGGCGAATTCAGCTCGGCAGCGAACGTGCTTGAGCGCTGGCTTGCGCAAGCTCCTGCCGCCGACCCGTCGCGTCGTTACGCGTTGGTGATGCGAGGCGAGATCGCCTCGCGCGCGCGCGTCGAGGATGCCGATCGCTGGTTCGACACTGCCTTGCGCCTCGCGCCGCAAGACGTGCGCACACTCGCAGCCTACGCGCGGCACCTGCGCTCGCAAGGCCGCCACGAGGAAATCATCTCGATGCTGGTCGGCGCGCCGGAGCATGACGGACTCGCGCTGCAACGGGCCCTCGCAGCGCAGGCCTTGCAGCTGCCGTCGCGTCAGGCGCTCCTGGCGGCGCAGGCGCGGCGCTACGCACTTGCACGTCGATTGGGCACTACGCCCGAGCTGCGCGACGAGGCGGAGCTAATGCTGGCGACGGGCATTGATCCGCGTCGCGCCTTATCGCTGGCCGAACAGAATTTCCGGTCGCAGCGCGATTTCGAGGACGTCGACATCCTGCGTCGCGCAGCGAAGGCCGCACGCGACCAGGCCGCACTGAACGGGCTGAATCAATGGTTGCGTGAGCACGCCTTGGCAGCCGACTCGCAGAGTCGAACGCAATGATCGGCCGTACCGTTGCCGCCGTTGCGCTCGCCCTGGCCGCCGTCTCGGCGTCTGCACATACACTGTCGGTGTCTCACTTGGACGTGACCGTCGGCGAGCGCGGCGCGGTCATGCTGGAGCTCGATGTCGCCCTACGCGACATGGCCCTGACACTCCCGCTCGACGCCAATCGCGACGAAGCGATCACCTGGGGCGAGCTGTCCGCATTGCGTCCCGAGGTGGAACACTGGGCCAAGACAGGACTTGAGGTCTCTTCGGCAGGCAAGCGCTGTGCGCTTGCGCCTAGCGGCTACGGTGTCCGCCGCTACGACGACGGGACTTACGCGAGCTTGCAGATGACTGCAACTTGCACCGGAAACGGCATCGTCGATCTTCGCTACGACCTGTTGTTCGGTCAGGACCCGCAGCATCGCGCGCTCGTGACGATGCACCGCGGCACGACGGCTTCCACGGCGATCGCGAGCCCCCAGAATCAGGTGATTCACCTAGCTCCCGGTTCCGTCAATCCCCTACTCGACTACTTGCGCGAGGGTATCCATCACATCCTGATCGGTTACGACCATCTGGCCTTCCTAATTTCGCTCTTGCTGCCAGCTGCGTTGATACGCAGGAACAAGGCGTGGCAGCCAGCTCAGAGTCTGCGTGCCAGCTTCTTACACGTCCTCGGGATCGTCACCGCATTCACGGTGGCGCACTCACTCACGCTTAGCCTGGCTGCGCTCGGATGGATCACACCCGCTTCGCGTCCGGTGGAGGCGGCTATCGCTGCGAGCGTATTGCTAGCGGCGCTCAACAACCTCTGGCCGATCGTGACTAAACGTATATGGGCGATCGGCTTCGCTTTCGGGCTAATTCATGGATTTGGATTCGCAGGGGCATTGTCGGAACTGGGCCTGCCGATGAAGTCCAGATTGCTGTCCCTGATCGGCTTCAACCTGGGCGTAGAGGTTGGACAGCTCCTGGTCGTCGCGGTGCTATTGCCAGTTTTGTACCTGTTACGGCGGCAACGCTTCTATTCCAATCTTGTGATGCCTGTCAGCTCGCTCGCGGTCGCAGGCCTGGCCGCATGGTGGCTATATCAACGCATCCTGGGATGATTG